>ONHH01000074.1 GCA_900317575.1 uncultured Bacillota bacterium
AAATATTATTTATGGGAATCTTGCGTCAATAATCTATTTATTTAGGCATTATTAATCATGAATTATTAAAGCAAATTATTTGAATATATTAAAAAAAATGGTATAATATAAGAGATTTAAATGGTGTTTATGAAAAGTAGAAGTCCCACTTCTCACCCGATCAATTTTCATTGGTGGGTAAAGAGTCATTATTCCTAAATATAAGGATATAATTAAAGTGGGCAGTTTGTCCACTTTTTATTCTTTTCTAAATACATTTATTTCAAAATTTTTTTGGAGGTAAAGTTTTATCAATAAGCCAGATCTTAAAAAAGGTGAAAATTTAGTCAATGAGGAAATTGATGCACCTATCGTATTAGTAATTGATGAAGAAGGAAACCAATTAGGAAAATTATCAAGTGAAGAAGCCTTAAGCATTGCGTATGACAGAGGTTATGATTTAGTATGCGTAGCCCCTAAAGCTGAAGTCCCAGTATGCAAATTTATGGATTATAGCCGTTATCGCTATGAACAAAATAAGCGTGCTAAGGAAGCAAAGAAGAACCAAAAGATTATTGAAATTAAAGAGGTTCGTTTAAGTCCAACTATTGATGTTGGTGATTATAATACTAAGGCTAAAACTGCTAGAAAATTCCTAGAACAACAAAATAAAGTAAAGGTTACTTGTCGCTTCCGTGGAAGAATGATTGAACAAGCAAACAATACTAAAGATTTATTCCTTGATTTTGCTAATAAGTTAGAAGAAATCTCTCAAATTGAATCGCAACCTGTACTTGATGGTCGTAATATGACTATGGTATTGAGTCCAAAAAATGCAAAAAAGAAAAACTAAATAAGGAGAAAAGAATTATGCCTAAAATGAGAACTCATTCAGGAACAAAAAAACGTTTTAAGGTTACTGGAAGCGGTAGAATTAAACGTAGTCGTGCTGGTAATCAACACTTAGCACCAGGAAAAACACACAAACAAAAGAGACAATTGAGAAAATTCTCTCTAGTTACTAGAAGTGACACTAAGAGAATTAAACAACAATTGGATCAATTAAACTAAGGAGGTAATTAAGCATGGCACGTGTTAAAGGCGGAACTGTCGCTAGAAATTATCGTAAAAAAGTACTTAAAGCAGCTAAAGGTTTCTTTGGCTCAAAGCATGCATTATGGAAAGTAGCTAATCAACAAGTAATGAAGAGTCGCCAATATGCTTACCGTGATCGTAAGCAAAATAAGCGTAACTTCCGTAAATTATGGATTGTTAGAATTAATGCAGCTGCACGTTTACAAGATTTAAATTATAGTTTACTTATGCATGGATTAAAATTATCTAATATTGACATCAATAGAAAGATGTTAGCAGAACTTGCGGTAAATGATCCTAATACATTTAATTCTCTTTGTGATACTGCAAAGAAAGCATTAGGAAAATAATAAAAAGGCCCGAAGGCCTTTTTTTATTTTTTCTTACGGATGATTATAATTAATAAATTAGTTATTGATAATAGTTCAACCATCAGTAATGATTTCTTTTTACATTTCTTAGCTGGTTCAGCAATTTCATCTTGAGGTGGAGTAGTAGGTTTAGAACTTGCCCATTCTCCATAAACAGTTATATCTTTATTTTCAATCTTAATATTGAAGAATTCTTGATCAGATAAATCTTCATTTAAATGCCAACCAATAAAGACATCATTATCAGCTTTTAGATATGGAAGAGTATATTCATCATTTTGATGAAGAAGAATTGGATCAAGAACATTGTTTTCATTATTAGTGATGAAATTAATTTTATATAATTGTTCCCATTCTGCATAGAATGTTAAATCACCACTCAATTCATCAGAAATTCTCTTAACTGCTTCATCAGATAAATCTTCTTTTAAATGCCAACCAATAAAACGACAATTCTCCTTGGTTGGAGTAGGTAGGGCAGTATAGGCTCCATCAAAATAAGTAGTATAATTTTCTGGATTAACTAAGGTTCCTCCATTAAGAATTAAAGATAATTGATATTTGTTACGATTAACTACTTCATAATTCTTACTAATTATTGATCCATCTTTTTTAACGATATTGATTTTAAAACTATAATTATAATCTTTTAAGACTGGAACAATTGATGCAGATAAATATCTAGTAGATACAATATTAAAATCATGAGTAGTAGTATTACCATTTACAGTCTTTTCAACACTAATCTTGGATACATTACCATATAAATTAGCATTCCAATTAAGATTAAAGGTTTCATTTTCTTTATCATAACTATATTTTACCGCTTTAACAATTTCATCATCACTAATTACATTGGTCTTTAATGGACGGCGGGCATTAATTTCAAAATAATATTGAGTTTGATTACCATTACTATCATAAAGAGTACAAGTTAATTTATCATCACGAATACGAATAATATTTGATGAATAATTAGTACGATATACAACATAACCATTTTCATCATTAACTGAATATTGTTTATGAGAGCCAGCACAACCAACTAGATATGTAATGCCTAATTGATTATTCTCTTTTCCTTTATAAACATTATCTTTACGAATATAGATATGTTCATGACCACTTAGAGCTAAATCAACTTGATATTCTTCAAATAAAGTTCCCCAGTTATTTGCACACCAATTAGCATCGCTTGCGTAAGCACCACAGGAAATAGCTCCTGAATGGGTACCAACAATTACCCATTGACTAGTGTTAGCTTCCATTACATCTCTAAACCATTGTTGTTGCTCTTTTAAATAACCACGATTAATTGTATCAATCATAATTACTCTTAAATTTCCATATGTAAAGGTATAAGTAGAATTTAATCTTGGTTCGGGTCCATTTTTGGGATTATTGAAGAATTCATTATACATTTCTGGTGAAATATAATCACCACTCTTAGTGTGATAATATTCATGATTTCCAGGAATAGTTGCTTGAATCTTTGTTTCAAAATATTTATAGCCATTAAAGAATGTTCTCCATTCTTTCTCATATCCACCACGGTCAACAATATCCCCAGTTTGTAAAGCTAAACGGATATCATTACTATTTAAATCAATATTAGTTAATGATGAATTACCTTTACCAGTAGTATCATAACCAGAATCAGAATGTAAATCAGTAGTAAACATTATATCACAGCTAGTACCATCTTTAGAATAAGTTCTAAATTTATGAATAGAAGAAACTTCATCACCAGCTACTACTTGATAATAATAATAAGCATTTTCTACTAAACCTGTTAGATTTACTTGGCATACTATTCTTTCAGGAAAACCAGTTTCTGAATCTCTTGGATCGACAGCTTTAGAATATTTATGCTCAACTGGATGGGCAATTTGGGCATTATTTAAAGTAGCATTTCTTGAATATTTAACATAAGATCCTTCAATATCAACATGATAATTGATACCTACACTAGTTTCATCTTCACCAACAGCTGTTGAAATATAACGAATATTAGCAGTATCTGCGTGAAAATTAATTAATTTACTGTTATTTATTTGTAATGCAAAGAGAGAAATTAAAAATGTACATATTAATAAAAGATTTAAATATAATTTATTTTTCATATTAATCACCCTTTCTAATAAATTATATCATTTTTTAAGATGTTTATCTTTAAAAAACACTTATATCAAATAAGTTTATAAAATAATGAAAATATGCTATAATATAACAAATAAGAAAGTGAAAAAAGAATATGTATAATCGTATAAAAGGACATCTTGTGTCACCAAGAATGATTGCAACATTCATTGATGAGAAAAAATCATATACATTTATTACGCTTTTAATATTATTAATTTTATATATCATTCCATCATTAGTTATCGTATTGACAGCTAATACTTTACCAGTTGAAACAGCTAATAATTTTTCTGATAGCGCAATCAACACACAAATTAATTATCAAATAGTTGATAATGAATTAAAGAAAACTAAAGATACTGCTAGTGATGAATTCTTAAAAGGAAATATTGTTATCAATGATTTGATGATTGATGCAGTATGTATTTATAGTTATTATAATAATATTGATAATTTCTATGATCAAATGAATAGTGGTGCTAATTTAGTATTATTGTTTTCTAAAGATCATTTAGAATTATATACTGTTAATAAAAATAGTAGAGGTACTTATACATCAATTGAAATTGCGGATATTAAATATAATAAAACTAATTTAAATAATATCGATTTGAGTTCAACTAATAAACAAGTTTTAAACCAAGCTTATAATAAAATAATTGATGAATTAGTTTGGCAATTTTGGAAAGCATTTAAAGGGGTTGCGGTAATAATTGTAATTATTGCGGTGACTATTAGCTATTTCTTGAATATATTATTAGTATCAGTAATGGCAATGCTCTTTAGATTATTCAAATTAAAATTTAGGACTTTATTTAAAATTACAATTTATTGTTCTGCTCCATATGTCTTATTGAATATGATTTCGAGATTTAGTGGTTGGAGTGTATTCTCAATGGTTGGAATTGTATTATTAGTATTATTTGTATACCTGTGCAGTGGTACATATCAATTCCTTAATATGAAGAAAGAACAAGAAATGGAAGGTGAAAATAATGAATTATAATCATATGGAAATCGAAAAGAAATGGCAAGATTATTGGGATAAACATGAAACTTTTAGAGTTGATTTAAATGCTGATCTTCCTAAATATTATGTAATGGATATGTTCCCTTATCCTAGTGGAGCTGGTCTTCATGTTGGACATCCGGAAGGATATACTGCTACTGATATTGTTTCTCGTTATAAAAGAATGAAAGGCTTTAATGTTCTTCATCCAATGGGATGGGATGCTTTTGGTCTTCCTGCTGAACAATATGCTATTAAAACTGGAAATCATCCAGCTATCTTTACTTATGAAAATATTGCTAATTTCAAACGTCAAATTAAGATGTTAGGATTATCTTATGATTGGAGTAAAGAAATAGCTACATGTGATCCTAAATATTATAAATGGACACAATGGATTTTCTGCAAATTATATAATTTAGGACTTGCCGAAATAAAAGAAATTGAAGTAAATTGGTGTGCTGGTTTAGGTACTGTTCTTGCGAATGAAGAAATCATTAATGTTGATGGAAAGATGGTTTCAGAACGTGGTAATTTCCCCGTTGAAAAGAAGCCGATGAAGCAATGGGTACTTAAGATTACTAAATATGCTGAAAGATTATTAGAAGATTTAGAAGAACTTGATTGGCCTGAATCTATCAAGGAAATGCAAAGAAATTGGATTGGTAAGAGTGAAGGTGCTTTAGTTAATTTTAAAGTAGCTGATAGTGATGAATCATTTACTGTTTTTACTACTCGTTGTGATACTTTATTTGGTGCTACTTATTGTGTACTTGCACCTGAACATCAATTAGTTAATAAAATAACTACTAAAGATCGTTTAAAAGAAGTAGAAGCTTATCAACAATTTGCTAAATCAAAATCTGATTTTGATCGTACGGAATTAAATAAAGAAAAGACTGGCTGCTTCACTGGCGCTTATGCTATCAATCCTGTAAATGGTAAAAAGATTCCAATTTGGATTGCCGATTATGTATTATCAAGTTATGGTACAGGCGCAATAATGGCTGTACCTGCTCATGATACAAGAGATTATGAATTTGCAACTAAATTTGGTTTAGATATCATTCCAGTTCTTGAAGGTGGAGATATTTCAAAAGAAGCTTATGTTGGTGATGGTAAACATATCAATTCTGAATTCTTAAATGGCTTAGGAAAAATGGAAGCTATTAAGAAGATGGGTGAATATTTAAAAGAAAATCATCTCGGTGAATTGAGTGTTAATTATCGTTTACGTGACTGGATTTTCTCCCGTCAAAGATATTGGGGTGAACCATTCCCAGTTATATTCTGGGAAGATGGAACGATGTCTTTACTTGATGAAAAAGAATTACCATTAACTCTTCCCAATATGGAAAAAATCACCTTATCTGGTAGCAGTGAAAGTCCGCTTGTTAACGCAACTTCTTGGGTAAATGTTGTTAGAAGTGATGGCGTAAAAGGTAAGAGAGAAACTAATACTATGCCACAATGGGCTGGATCATGTTGGTATTATATTGGTTATTTACTTGCAGAAGACGGGGAATTTAAAGATTTAACTGATCAAAAGGTTCAAGATATGATCAATAAATGGTTACCAGTAGATCTATATATTGGTGGTGCTGAACATGCAGTACTACATCTACTTTACGCAAGATTCTGGCATAAAGTATTATATGATTGTGGTATTGTTAAGACTAAAGAACCATTCCATAGATTATTTAATCAAGGTATGATTCTTGGTGAAAATGGTCAAAAGATGAGTAAATCATTAGGTAATGTTATTAATCCCGATTCAATTGTTAATGAATTTGGTGCTGATACATTACGCTTATATGAAATGTTTATGGGACCACTTGATGCGATGAAACCATGGTCAACAACAAGTGTTGAAGGATCACGTAGATTCTTAGATCGTGTCTTTAGAATGGTAACAGAAGTTGCTAAAATCGATGATAATGATAAGAGCCTAGAAAAAGTATTCCATCAAACTGTTAAAAAAGTTGGAGAAGATATTGAAATCCTTCACTTCAATACAGCTATTGCTCAATTAATGATTTTCACTAATGAAGTATATAAACATCCAAATCTACCTAAAGAATATCTTGAAGGATTTGTTAAATTAATATATCCTTTTGCACCACACATTGGTGAAGAAATGTGGAATTATTTAGGACATAAGGAAACAATCACTTATGAAAAATGGCCATCATTTGATGAAGAAAAGACTAAGGATAATCAAGTAACAATCGTTATTCAAATCAATGGTAAAATTAGAGATAAGATGGATGTAGATGTCAATATGCCAAAAGATGAATTAGAAAAATTAGCTCTATCAAGGGATAAGATTGTCGCAAATCTTAATGGCGTAACTCCTAAAAAGATCATTGTTGTCCCTAATAAACTAGTAAGTATTGTAATTTAATAATAGGAAATATTTTATAAACTAATTTTAAAAAATATAGAGAAATCATAAGCAAATTGATTTCTCTATTTTTAAATAACTTAATATTAAATTAATAAAACTGTAGTATAATAAATTATGATTAAAGTAAAAAATATTATTAAATCATTTTTAGATTATTTAGCTGATGATAATCAAACTAAGTTAATACTTAATAATTTTGTCATTGGAAGTACTAATTTCATTGTTTTTGAAAATATTAGTCATGAAATATTGATTAATAATTTAGTAATAAAAAAAATAAATGAATTAAATTTACCCTTATATTATTTTCGAAGCTATGATGAAATGTTCTTATATTTTAATACTTTTGATGATGAAGAAGATACTTATTTTGTTTTAATTGGATAAATAAATAAAATAACTTTACTTTAATTATAATATATGATAAAATATAATTGTAAGAATGAAAATGCTTACAGAAATCGGAGGACATCTTATGAACATTATTATTAAGACTAAAGGCGCTGTTAAAATGAGCGACGCTGTAAAAGAGCATATCAATGAACAGGTTAGTGCTCTAGACAAATTATTTAATAGGAGTGAGAATGTCACAGTAAATGTGCTTTGCGTTGAAAAGAATCAAAAATTTAAATGTGAAATTACAATTGTTCTAAAACATGTTGTATTAAGAGCTGAATGTAATGGTGATACTTTATATGCTGCTATTGATCAAGCTGTTGATAAAATTGAACAACAATTAATTAGACACAAACGTAAAGTCAATGATATCATTAAAAAACGTGATGGTATTGCTCAATATTTTGTAGCTCAAGCAAATGAAATTGAAGAAAAGGAAGAACAAGCTCCGGAAATCAAAGTTAAGAAGCTTGATGTTATGGAAATGAGTGTTGATGAAGCAATCACCCAAATGGAATTATCTGACCATGAATTCTATATGTTTAAGAATGAAGAAAGTCATACTTTCTGTGTAATTTATAAACGTAAGAATGGTGGATATGGTTTATTACAATCATTAGAATAATAAATAATATAAGGTAATTAAAATAATTATGGTATATTTAACAATATACCATTTTTATAAGAAAGGACTAGTTATGAAAGTAATAATTTTTGATATTGGTGGAACCTTAATTGCTAATAATAATTTTGATTTCACAAGAGGAATAAAATATTTATATGATGAAGTAATTGATACTAAAGAATCATATGAAGAATTTATGAATTATATTAATTCCTTTTATGAAGTATTTCAAAAAAGAATTGATAGTGATATTGAAATTAATTTCTATAGTTATTTAAATTTTATTACTTTTTCTTATCCTAAAAAAACTCCTTTAACTGATGAAGAAATTGAAAAATGTTTTGTATCAAAGATCTTTGATTCAATTGTCTTTGATGGCGTAACAGAATTTCTTGATTATTTAATAGATCAAAATTATGAATTATATGTCCTAAGTAATACAATGTTTTCTACTAAAGAAATTAAATATGAATTAGAAAGAGTGGGATTACTTAAATATTTTAAAGAAGTTGTAGCTTCTGGTGACCACTTATTTAGAAAACCTAGTAAGCATTTATTTAATATGTATCTAAAACGTTTAGAAAAATATAATGTAGAGGATATCGCTTATGTTGGTAATGAATATAAGAATGATATTGTTACTCCTCGAGATTTAGGAATGAAATGTTTTCTTAAAGGAAATTGTAATCAAGATATTGATGGTTATCATGAATTTGATAATTATCAATCTTTATTAGCGTGGTTTAAAAATAATGGATAACGATTATACAGCATTAAAAGAATTAATTGAAGAACTAAAAAAGAGACCAGTTAAACCAACATTATTACTTCATGCTTGCTGTGGTCCTTGCAGCAGCCACGTCTTAATGATGCTTAATGAAGCTTTTGATATTACAATTTTCTATTATAATCCTAATATCTATCCTGAAACTGAATTTGATAAGAGATTAGATAATTTAAAGAAAATAAGAGATGTCATTAATAAAAATATAAAAATTGTTTCAATTCCAGAATCATATTCTATATATGAAGAAAATATTAAAGGCTGTGAAAATTTAAAAGAAGGCAGCATGCGCTGTTATAAATGCTATAGCTTTAGAATAAAAAAAGCTAGTGAATATGCAACTAAAAATCATTTTGATTATTATAGTACAGTAATGAGCGTTAGCCCTTATAAGAATAGTATTTGGATTAATGAATTATTAAAAGAGAATGAATTAGAAGCTAAAATGTTATATTCTAATTTTAAAAAAGATAATGGATATCAAGAAACAATCCGTTTATCTAAGGAATATCATCTATATCGACAAGATTATTGTGGTTGTAAATATTCCATAAAAGAACATGAAGAAAGAATATCAAAAATAGATTAGTTGAAAAAATATCTATTTTATGATAATATATACTAGATATTAAATCATAACAATGAAAGATGGTGATTATTATGGCTAAAGGTTTAGCTAAATTATTCGATCCCGCGAATAAAGAATTAAAAAGATGCACAAAGATTGCAGATGCAGTTATTAAATTAGCTGATGATTTTAAGAAATTAAGTGATGAAGAATTACAACATAAAACTGTTGAATTTCGTGAAAGATTAGCTAATGGGGAAACACTAGATGATATTTTAGTTGAAGCATTTGCAACCGCAAGAGAAGCTGCAACAAGAGTACTTGGACAAACTCCATTTAAAGTACAAATCATTGGTGCTGCTGCAATGCATTTTGGTAATATTGCGGAAATGAAAACTGGTGAAGGTAAGACTTTAACATCAGTTCTTGTTGCCTATCTTAACGCATTAACTGGTAAAGGTGTTCATATTGTTACAGTCAATGAATATCTAGCTGGCCGTGATGCGGAAGAAATGGGAAGAATTCATAAATTCTTAGGTCTAACTGTTGGTTTGAATTTACGTGATATGTCCAGTGAAGAAAAAAGAGAGCAATATGCTTGTGACATTACATATTCAACTAATAATGAATTAGGATTTGACTATTTAAGAGACCATATGGTTGTTTATAAAGAAGATATGGTTCAAAGAAAAGAATTAAATTTTGCGATTGTCGATGAAGTCGATTCCATCCTAATTGATGAAGCGAGAACTCCTTTAATCATTAGTGGTGGAGCTAAAGAAAGTCAAAATCTATATGAACAAGCTGATAATTTTGTTAAGAGATTAGTAGCTGAAGAAGATTATGAAGTAGATGTTAAAGATCGTCATGCAACACTTACTCCTGCTGGTATGGAAAAAGCTGAACAATATTTCCATATTGAAGATAATCTATATAATATCGAACATGTAGAATTATTACATCGTATCAATAATGCGTTAAGAGCTAATTATATCATGGCTCGTGAAGTTGATTATGTAGTTGAAGATGGAAAAATAGTAATTGTTGATAGTTTTACTGGTCGTTTGATGCATGGTCGTCAATGGAGTGAAGGTTTACACCAAGCTATTGAAGCCAAAGAACATGTAGAAATTAAGAAAGAGACTAGAACTCTTGCAACCATCACCTTCCAAAATTACTTCAGAATGTATAATAAATTAGCTGGTATGACTGGTACTGCTAAGACTGAAGAAGAAGAATTTAGAGATATCTATAATATGTTGGTAGTAGAGATTCCTACTAATGTACCAGTTATTAGAATTGATGATAATGATTTAATTTTCTTCTCCCAAAAAGCTAAATATGAAGCTTTAGCTAAAGATATTAAAGAAAGATATGATCGTGGTCAACCAGTTCTAGTTGGTACTATTTCGATTGAATCGAGTGAATTAATTTCTTCATATTTAAAGAAATTTGGTATTCCACATAATGTATTAAATGCCAAACAACATCAACGAGAAGCAGAAATTGTAGCTCATGCAGGTGAAGCTAAAGCTGTTACTATCGCAACAAACATGGCTGGTCGTGGTACCGATATTAAGCTTGGCCCTGGTGTTAAAGAATTAGGAGGTTTAGCAGTACTTGGTACTGAACGTCATGAATCAAGACGTATTGATAATCAGTTAAGAGGACGTTCTGGTCGTCAAGGTGACCCTGGTTATTCAAGATTCTATTTATCAACTAAGGATGAATTATTGGTTAGATTTGGTGGTGATCGTTTAGAAAGATTACTTCAATTTGCTAGCCAAGGTAAAGATGAAAATGGCGATAGTATGCCTATTTCTTATAAAGGCTTCTCTAATGTTGTGGAAAGTGCCCAAAAGAAGATTGAAGGACAAAACTATGATCGTCGTAAGAGTGTTGTTGAATATGATGAAGTATTAAGAAAACAAAGAGAAATCATTTATGGACAAAGAAATGATATTCTATTCTTAGATTCTATTGAACCAACTATCTTAAGAATGATGGATAGTGTTAGTGAAAGAGAAGTAGCTAATTTTGCAGATTATAATAATCCTTCTAAATTAGATGCTGTTCGTTTCATGAAAGAATTTGTTGTTAAATATTTTGATCAAGGATTCTTACTTGTTCAATGTCCTAAATGTGGTAAAGTTCAAAGAGTTCATGATGGCGTACCAACTATTTGTACTAATCCATCATGTCGTGAAGGATTTACTGCTCATAAAGTTAAAGAAACTGATAATCAAAAAGCAATTATTGATACTTTAACAATTGCGGAATTTGAAAATAAGACAGTTGAAGAAGCAAAAGAAAGAATTAAAGAAATCTTCCACAGCAATCTAAATGCTAAGAAGAATGATGCTGATCCAGAAAATTATAATGAATTCTTAAAGCGTATCTTATTATCAGTAGTTGATAAACATTGGATGGATCATATTGATCAAATGTCAACTCTTAGACAAAGTGTATCTTTACAATCTTATGGTCAACAAAACCCTCTTCGTCAATATCAAGAAATTGGTTATGAAATGTTTAATCGAATGATTGTTTCAATTGAAAATTCAACTATTGCGTTGATCAATCAAAGAGTAATTCCATCAAGTATGGGTGTTAGAGAAAAGATTGCGAAGAATTTAGTAGCATCTGGTGGATCAATGGATGATACTAAGAAAAAGCCTGTAATCAATAAAGATAAAAAAGTAGGACCTAATGATCCATGTCCATGTGGTTCAGGTCGTAAATATAAGCACTGTCATGGTAAGAAATAATGGATAAAGCAGAAGTATTAAAGAAATATAATGATTTTTCTAAAAGAATTGAAGAATTAGAAAATGTTATTCATGTCAATGAAACTAAGGATACCATTAAAAAATTAGAATTAAAGATGGGTGAAGATGGCTTTTGAAGTGATCAAAGAGCTGCTAATAAAATCATTAAATTATCTAATCAATTAAAAGATAATCTCAATCATTTAAATCAATTAAAACAAAAATTAGAAGAATTAGAATTAGTAATTATGCTCAATGAGGATAGTTATTATGAGAATTGTGATAATGATGTCAATAATCTTGAAGATAAATTGACTCGTTTTGAAACTGAACAATTATTAAATGATGAATTTGATGATAATGCAGCTATCTTAGAACTTCATCCAGGTGCTGGTGGTACCGAATCACAAGATTGGGCATTGATGCTGTATCGTATGTATAAACGATATGCGGAAAGAGAAAATCTTAAATTCGATTTAATTGATTATGAAGAAGCAACTGATGCAGGAATAAAGAGTGTAACTTTTGAAATCAGTGGTAAAAAAGCTTATGGCATGTTAAAAAGTGAAAATGGTGTTCACCGTTTAGTAAGAATATCACCATTTGATTCTAACGCAAGGCGTCATACTTCCTTTGTCGCATGTTCGGTTTTTCCAGATATTGATCAAGATATTAACATTGAAATTAAAGATGAAGATATCCGAGTTGATACCTATCGTTCTAGTGGAGCTGGTGGACAACATATCAATAAAACGGATTCCGCAGTTAGAATTACCCATATTCCAACAGGTATTGTCGTATGTAGCCAAGCTCAAAGAAGTCAAATTCAAAACCGTGAAAAGGCAATGCAAGTCTTAAAGAGCCGTCTATATCAAAAAGAATTAGAAGAACAAGCTCGTAAGAAAAAAGAATCAGCTGGTGAACAAATGGAAAATGGTTGGGGAAGTCAGATTAGAAGCTATGTCTTACATCCATATTCAATGGTTAAAGATCATCGTACTAATTATGTCAGCAATCAACCTCAAGCTGTTTTAGATGGTGATTTAAATCCATTCATTATGGCTTATCTTCAATGCTTGAAAAAAGGGAATTTTGTATTAGATAATGAATTAGGGGATGATGATCTTGGATGAAGAAAAGCTTGTTTGGATTAAGAAAGTCGAAAGAAGTGGTACTAAATATTTAGTTACTACCGATGTTGATGATGACGCAATCAAATTAACCGAAGATTTAATTGTAAAATATCGAATTATAAAAGGTAATTCTTTCTATCAAAAAGATTGGAATAAAATAAAAAATAGTCTTAATGAAGGAATTCTTTTTGATCAAGTATTGCATTATATTGATTTTAAAATGCGCACTGAAAAAGAAGTTATTGAATATCTTGAAAAGAAGAATTCTAATGAAGTTGTAAATAAAAAAATCATCAAGAAATTAAAAGAAATTAAAATGCTTGATGATGATCGTTATACAAGAATGTTCATTGAAGGAGAATTAAGAAAAAATAATGGACCGCATCTCATTAAATATAATTTAATGACAAGAGGCATTAAAGAAGAATTAATCGATGAATATTTAGATCAAATAAAAAATGATGATTTGTATAATAGAGCAATGGATGTTGCGCAAAAGACTTTAAGACAAGTTATAGGTTATCCAATCAATAAACAAAAAGAGACGATTTATTCTAAATTAATGCGAATGGGATATGATTCAAATATTGTTAATAGAATCTTAAATGATATAAAATATTCGGAAGTGGATTTAGATAAATTAAATGAATTATATCAAGAATTATTAGCAAAGAAGCTTGATAAAAATCAAATTATTCAAAAATTATTAGCTAAGGGCTATGATTATAATGATATCAAACATGTAATTAATGAATTTGAATAAAATTAAGTATATTTAATAAATTAATTAATAAATGGTGTTAAAATATTAATGTCTTCAGGGTCGGGTGAAATTCCCAGCCGGTGGTGATAGTCCACGAGAGGTATTCCTCATGATTTGGTGAAATTCCAAAACCGATAGTTAAAGTCTAGATGAAAGAAGAACAATAATAAAATATTGTCGCCCCTTTATGAAGATAAAGGGGTTTTTCCTTTGAAGATAGAAAGGAAAAAAGATGAATATAATAATTATGTTAGCAGGAATGGTTCTATATTTAGTATTATTCTTGTTTTTTAGAACAAATTTTAAATCACAAACAAAAAAAGTTAGAAAAGAAAAATTAACAACGCGAATGGTAATTGATAGAATGACAAAGATAGCAATTTTTGCGGCATTAGCTTATATCTTATATTTTATTAAATTTCCATTACCTTTCTTTCCATCATTTTTGGAAATTAATTTTTCAATGCTACCAATAATTCTAGCTGGTTTTGCTTTCGGGCCATCAGTGGGAGTTTTAGTAGTATTAATTCGTTTCATTTTAAAATTACCATTTACTTCAACTGCTTATGTTGGAGAAATGGCTGATTTATTGATTGGAATTAGTGTAGTACTTCCATCTAGTTTAGTATATAGTATTAATAAGACAAAAAAAGGTGGAGTTATTGCGTTAATTGTTGCTGTTATAATGTGGGTATTAAGTGGAGTATATACTAATTATTTTGTCAATATTCCCTTCTATGTTGAATTCTATTTCCATGGTGATATGGCACCACTTGTAGGAATGGTAAAGGGACTTTATAGTAATGTTACAGTGGATAATTTTATGTCATATTATATTTGGCTAGCAGTTATACCATTTAATTTACTATTAGGCTTAGTATGTTCTACTCTAACTTATTTCATTTATAAGAGAATATCGATTATCTTTAAGAAGGATTTTTTCAATGGAAAGAAAAAAGGTGTTAATAGCAAGTGATTCCTTTAAAGGAACCTTATCTAGTCTAGAAATAGGCCGTATAATTAAAAATAATTTAAATAAAAAAGGTTATGATGCTGATTATATTGCGGTAAGCGATGGTGGAGAAGGTTTTTTAGATGCTATTGAGAATAGCTTAAAATCTTTAAAAAGAATCTATCATCAAGCATATGATGCTTTCTTTAAACCTAATTATGCATCATTTCTTTATGATGAAAATAAAAAAACTGCTTATTTTGAATTAGCAGAAGTAGTAGGTCTACCAAAAGAAAAAAATAAACTTGATCCATATCATGCGTCAACTTATGGCTTAGGTTATTTAATTAATTACGCAATCCATAATTATACTATTAATAATATCTATATTGGAATTGGTGGTAGTGCATCTAATGATGGCGGTAGTGGCTTACTTGAAGCTTTAGGTTTGAAATTCTATGATGAAAATCACCATTTAATTGATCATTTATGTAATGATAAATTAGCTTTAATTAAAGAAATTGATAATCAAGCTTTAATTAATAATATTAAGAATATTAAATTTACAGTATTAACCGATGTAACCAATCCTTTACTTGGTGAACAAGGCGCAACTTATGTTTATGCTCGACAAAAAGGAGCTAATGATCATGATTTAATAATCTTAGAAAATAATCTTTTACATTTTAAAAAGATGACTATTGATTATTTAAAAAAAGATTGTTCTTTAGAAAAAGGCTCAGGTGCTGCTGGTGGTAGTGGATTTGGAATCATGAGCTATCTAGATAGTGATTTTACTACGGGAATTGATTTTATTATTGAAAAAACAAATCTTCAAGTTTTAATTAATCATTATGATATGGTAATTACCGGTGAAGGTCGCTTTGATAATCAAAGTTTATATGGTAAATTAATTGCTGGTATTAGAAAATTAAATCCTAAAGAATTAATAATTATTTGTGGTAGTAAAGAGGATTTAGCTTTAGTAAATCATAAGGTTTATGCCATTGTACCGACGATTACTAATTTAGAAGAATCTTTAAAAATGCCTAAAGAAGCATTAAATAAATTACTTGATTATTATTTTTAAAGGGATTAGTTGCAAAAAAACTCAATTTGTGATAAGATATAAATAACTATAAAAAAAGAAAGAGGCTTTAACATGAAAACTACTTCGAAAAATAAGAAGAAATTTTATGTCCATCAAATTGTTCGTAAGGATCAAAAATCTAATAATACTAATCGATTAGATATCACTAATATTAATCGTGATAAGAGTTCTAATCTAGCAGAAAATATTGGATATCATCTAGATCCTAAAAGATATGATTCCTTAAGAGGAAATATGCATACTGAACAAACTGCTGAAGAATTAACTAAAGATATCAAAGCAGCTAGAAAGCCTCATATTGCTCAATTTAAACGAGTAGATGAAGAAAATGAAAATCCAGTAGCAGAGAAACTAGCTAATGAATTCTATGATATTGATAATGGTGAAACAGTTTTAGATGAAGTTATTTCTTTAGAGGAAATGGAACATGCTGCAAGCTTTTATCCAGTAGAAGAAGAAAATGAAAATCATCATCAAAAAGAAGAAATTGAACAAATTGAATATGAAGAAATATCTTTAGATGACAATCTTAATAATAATGAAGAAAATATTGAATCAATTATTCCTCAAAATGAAGCAGTTCTTGATAATGAAGAAAATGAAATTAAAGAATATGATGAAATTAAAAATGAAGAAATAGTTCAAGATTCTAATACTACTAAAGAAGAAAAAGAAGATGTTGTAAGTGAACTATCTAATGTGATGAAAGCAAATCTTCCTAAAAAAGAAGTAGTAAATCAACCTGTTAAAACAAAGGTTTATCGTAATTATATTGCGCCATCACTTGACTTACTTAAATTTAGTGAAAGTAATAATGAAAATGATGTAAAACTTGCGGAAGAACAAAAAAAGGTTATTGATGAAATCTTAGCAAATTATAGCATTAAAGCTCATGTTGATCGTTATATCTTTGGTCCAACAGTTATTGAATATTTGATTAAATTTGATTCTTTAATGGAAGATGTTACATCAATTAAAAAATGTGAAAAGAATTTACAAATGTATTTATCAACTAATAATGTTCGAATGTTAACACCAATTCCTAATATGCCATATGCTGGTATTGAAATACCTCGTCCAAAAGATAATCGTAGTACTGTATATTTAGGTGATTTATTAGCTGATAAAGCCTTTGTTAATAGTAAATATAATTTACCAGTTGCGGTAGGTATTGATAATTTCAGCAATAAGATTTATATTGATTTATCAGATATGCCACACGGTTTAGCAGCAGGTGCTTCAAAATCAGGTAAATCGGTTACTTTAAATACCTTTATTATTAGTTTGATTTATCATTTCACACCTAATGATGTTAGATTAATTCTTATTGATCCAAAGATTGTTGAATTTAGTAAATATCAAGATATTCCTCATCTAGCTGTTCCAGTAATTACTAATCAAGATTTATTTGAACCAATTATGGAATGGTTATGTAATGAAATGGAACGTCGTTATCAAATTCTTAATAAATATGGTTGTGTTAGCTTAGATGAATTAAATGAAGTATTAATAGAAAGAAAGGAACCTAAATTACCTTATTTAGTATTAATCTTTGATGAATTTAATGACTGGTTTGCAGGAGCATCTAATCAAGTAGAAATTTATACAACGCGTTTGATGCAAAAAGCTCGTGCTGCTGGTATTAATATTATTCTTGCAACTCAACGTCCAAGTGCTGATGTAATTAAAGGTGCTATTAAAGCTAATCTTACAACAAGATTTGCTTTTAGAGTAGCATCATTTGCCGATTCTCAAGTTATTCTTGGTCAAGCTGGAGCGGAAAAGCTTGAAGGACGTGGTGATATGATTTTAAGAACATCAGGTATGGATGATTTACGTTTACAAGCTGCCTTTGTATCTAATTCAGAAGTTAAGAAAGTTGTTGATTTCTTAAGAGAGAATAATGAAGTAGATTATATTCTAACTGAAGAAGAATTATTACAATCATCGACATCTCGTGGAGCTGGTAATGGAAGTAGTGATCCACATACTGGAGTAAATGATGAAATCTTTGAAGAAGTAGCTCTATATGTTGTAAGAAATCAAAATGCTTCCGCAAATCAATTAACTAAGATTTTTGGAACAGGCTTTAATCGTATGGATGCAATCTTTAAAGAATTAGAATCTTTAGGAATTGTAAGTAAAACTCAACAAGGAACTAAACGTAAAGTTTTAGTATCAGAATCAGAACTAGATTCCATTCTTAATAATTTATAACTTAAATAGAATGAGAAAGGAGATAAGATGTCCGAGGATGATGATTTAAAAACCTTAGATGAACAAGAAAATTCAACATCAGATCTAGAATGCCTCGATGGCATCTCATCTGATGAATTATTAAAACAAGAATTAGAAGCTAAGATTAAAAGACAAGAAGAATTAATTAGAGAAGATGAAGAATTCAAAAAGAATTTTAAAATTGAAACAAAGATTCTTATTCGAATGTTAGCCTTTATTCTTTGTTCATTTATCTATATTACTATTTATGTAATTAGTATTAGTCGTGGTGCTCAAGATATTCAAACTAAAGTAATTAATTCTTTTGTAAAAATTATTATGTATATTTGCTTCGGCATATCATTCTTGAGTATTATTGCGTTAATAATATATCGAATTAGTGATAAAATAAAAAAAGCTTTTAATAGCTTATCATTTAAAATTAAAAATTATATCTTTAATGGCTTAGATTGGTTCTTATTATTACCAATTTGTACGATTATCGCATCAATTTGCTTCTGCTTCCTTTTTACAATCGGTAGTGTTGATGGAAGTAGTATGTATCCTACTTATAGTGATGAAGATACAGTCTTTATCAGTTATTTAGATAATTTAGATCGAGGAGATCCAATTGTTGCGTATATCACAGTAGAAAATAATATTGTTGAAGATCTTCCAAATTATAAATCTATTTATCCAGAATATTATATTAAAAGAATAATTGGAGTTCCTGGTGATAAGATTACTTGGATTAATGGTGTATTAGTAGTAAATGATGAAGTATTTGATGAAAGTTCTTATTTAGCTGAAAGCCAAATTGAATATTTTAAAAACCATCCTGTTAATAATTTTAATGGAACCTTTAAATATAAGAAGAATGGTGTTATTGAAACAACTACTGTTGTTCCTGATGATTATTATTTTGTAATGGGTGATAATCGAGTTAATAGCCGAGATTCAAGAATGATTGGGTTAATTCCTAAGAAGAATATAATTGGTGTTGTTAAATTTAAATTATCTTCAAAAGCAAATATGGTAGGTATTGTGTGATGATTCAATGGTATCCTGGTCATATGGCTAAAGCATTTAAAGAAATGGAAGAAAAGATTAAATTAGTTGATTTAATCATTATTCTTTTAGACGCAAGAATTCCTAATTCTTCAATTAATCCTAAATTATATGAATTATTTAAAAATAAAAAGATCTTAACAATTCTTACTAAAGCTGATAAAGCTGATCCTAAAATTACCTCATCACTTATGAAAAAGATGAATGACACGATTATTTGTGATGCGAGAAATAAAGAAGCTATCAAATTAATTGAAAATAAAGCTTTAAAGATAATGGAAGAAAAAATCTTAAGAGATCAAAAAAAAGGTCTAAAATTTAGACCGATTAGAACGATGATTGTTGGTATTCCTAATGTTGGTAAATCGACTTTAATAAATACTTTAAGTGGAAAGAAAATCGCTAGTGTTGCGGATAAACCAGGAGTTACGAAAAGTCAACAATGGGTAAGAATTTCTAAAACTTTTGAACTTCTAGATACTCCAGGTGTATTATGGCCTAAATTTGATGATGAAACAATTGGAATAAAACTAGCTTGTGTAGGCTCCATTAAACTTGATATTTTACCAATTGATCAAATAGGTGAGTATTTAGTTAATTTCTTAAATGAATATTATCCAACATCATTAAAAAATCGTTATAAATTAGATGAAGATGCTGATGTATTTAGTATTGGTAAGAAATTAAATTTCTATAATCATGATAAAGATGTCGATATTGATAAAACTTATGAATATATAATAAGAGAATTCCAAGAAGGATATTTTGGAAAAATTACTCTAGATCGAGAATAATATGAAACATTATGAAAATCATGATATTGAAAATGCTTTATATCTAGATGGATTTGAAAAGATATGTGGAACTGATGAAGCTGGAAGAGGACCTCTTGCTGGTCCGGTTGTTGCGGCGGCAGTAATTATGCCTAAGGGATTAGAAATAGAAGGAGTAACGGATTCTAAGAAATTATCAAAAAAGAATCGTGAATTATTAGAAAAAGTTATTAAAGAAAAAGCTCTTGCATATTCAGTTATCTTTATTGATGAAAAAACAATAGATGAAATCAATATTCTTGAAGCTAGTAGACTTGCAATGTTTAAAGCTATTCAATCTCTTTCTATTGAACCTGATTTTGTAATAACTGATGCGATGAAATTGAATATTTCTATTCCATATCAAGATTATATTAAAGGTGACGCAAGAAGTTTTACAATTGCGTGTGCATCTATTCTTGCAAAAGTAGCAAGAGATAATTATATGGATGAGATGGATAAACTTTATCCAGAATATCAATTTGAACATAATAAAGGTTATGGAACTAAAGCTCATATGGATGCGATAAAAAAATATGGAATTTGTCCAATTCATCGTAAATCTTTTGGGCCTGTTAAAAAAGCAATCGAATTAAAATTATTTTAGTGTTTAAAGAGGAATCAATTGATTCCTTTTTTTATTATAATGTGATTTTTTTAAAAATTGTTGAATAATATTTTATTTTATGTTATAATCAAAACACAAGAAAGGAGATTTTGAATAATGAAAATTAAAAAAACATTTATCTTATTAATTATTTCATTATCAGTATCTTTATATTCATGTGCTGAATCATCTACTGAGCCGACAAAAGGTGTAAGTTATTTAAATTCTACAATGTATGCGTTAGATTTTGAAGATTTAATGAATGGTATATTTTTTAATGCAACTAATCGTAGTTTAATTAAAAATCAAAAATATGATACGACTTTTGATTTTTCACTAGATTACTATTTTAATTATAATTTTTTACAAAAATATAATTTGTCATTTGATTATGGAAATTATGAAAAAAAGCCCGATCGCTCTATCGAATCAAGTGGTTTAAATGCATATTTCTCTCCTGGCTTTTTTTATGTAAAAACTTCTTGTTATCCTTATGAAAAATTAGAATATAGTACTAAACCAATTATACATACAGAGGATTCATATTATTATAATACTGATAGATATCAATCTGAAGCTAGTTCTGCTCCTAATTATATTGCAACTATAACATCATTTGCTTATAGCGAAAAACAAAGCAAGACAAATCCGCTTTATTATAATTTTATTACTAATGGAATTGAAATAAGACATTTATTATTAGAAAAATTGGCATCTGGATACTATAATTATGTACCTTTTATTTCATTTCCTAAATATATTAGATATGACAATATTCATTCAGATAGTTTTGTATTCATTGATGATAATGGAATCGAATATTCTCCAATAACAAAAGTTGATATATATGACTGGTTTGAAACTGATAGAAATGGCTTACAAGATTCATTAAAAGCTGCATTTAATATTACAGTTGATAATGAAAGAATTAATTGCGTAATGTTTTGTAATATCTTCCCTGACTTATTTGGAATAGAATTAACAAATAATGATGATGTTTATTATGAAATAGAGAAAGAGGTTTTACCTTTAAGTCTTTCTTATTATGATCACGATGGTGAACATAAGCGATATGACACTGTTAAGTATATAACTGATATTGACCCTATATATGATGTAACTATTATCGAAAATTATAAGATTAAAATTTTTATTAAGCATGATAATAAAGATTATTTAATTAACCAATTATCTTTTATCGATTATAATTTTGATACGGATTATAGGTCTTTAGATAGATATGATTCTTTAGTTGGTTTAGCAAAATATGAAGAAATATTTGAAGAATATGGAAAAAGTTTTAAAGATAATATTTATAAAATTTCATTAACAGATGAAGTAATTAAAAAAAGTATTAATCAAAATATTTATTTTTAGATTGAATATAATGCATTTAAAAGGAATCAATTGATTCCTTTTTTTATTTTAAAAAAATAATAATCTTTTAAATTGACTTTTTTTTAATTTGCTTGTATAATTTTAAGGCTAGAAAGTTGGTAAAAAAATGAATTTAGTTATTGTAGAATCTCCAGCTAAGTGTAAAACTATTGGAAATTATTTAGGAAGCGATTATTTAGTTGAATCAAGTATTGGTCATATCCGTGACCTTAGTATTAAGGGTAAGGGTGGATTTGGTGTTGATATTAAAAATAATTTTGCGCCTGAATATGTTATTTTAAAAGATAAGGTTGACATTGTTGAAAAATTAAAGAAATTAGCTCTAACTGCTGATCATGTTTATCTTGCTACCGACCCCGATAGAGAAGGAGAAGCTATCAGTTGGCATTTAAAAGAAGTACTTGAGGTACCTAATAAAAAGATTTCAAGAATTGTTTTTAATGAAATTACTAAAGGTGCTATTTTAAAAGCTATTTCTAATGATCGTGACATTGATATGAATCTTGTACATTCTCAAGAATCAAGAAGAATTTTAGACCGAATTATTGGTTTTAGATTATCAAGTCTTCTTCAGCAAAAGATTGGTTCTAAGAGTGCAGGTCGTGTTCAAAGCGTTGCATTAAAATTAGTAGTTGACCGTGAAAAAGAAATTCAAGCATTTAAGAGTGATGAATATTGGGATATTACGGCATATTTATTAAAAGAAACTCCTAATAATCAATATCATTTACGCGCAAAGCTTGTAAATTATCATGATCAAAAAATTAATATTACTAATGAAGGTGATGCTAAAAAAGTTATTAATGAATTAGGTGATGACTTTAAAGTAACTAATATTGTTAAAAAGACGAGAAATCGTAGTAGTAAGCCACCATTTATTACCTCTACTCTTCAACAAGATGCAGGTGCTAAATATAATTATAATGCTAAAAGAGTAATGGGCATTGCACAAAAATTATATGAAGGTGTTGAACTTGGAAATGAACGTGTTGGTTTAATAACTTATATGCGTACTGACTCTATTCGTTTAAGTGATGAATTCGTCTCTAAAGCAAAAAAATTCATCATTGATAATTATGGAGAAGGATATTATAAAGGTATTAAGAAAACTACTAAAACCAAGAATGTTCAAGATGCTCATGAAGCAATTCGTCCAACAGATATTAGTCGTACACCAGAAAGTATTAAAAAGTATTTATCATTAGAAGATTATAAAATTTATTCATTAATCTATAATCGTGCTGTTGCGTCATTAATGAGTGATGCGGTAGTAGAAGATACTAAAGTAGATATTGAAAATAATGGTTATATTTTTAATGTTAATGGTGAAGTAACTACTTATGATGGCTTCTTAAAAATATATGAAGAAACTAGTATTGAAGTACCTACTGATGATGATATTGAATTACTTCCTCAGCTTGAAATTGGTGAATTGCTTACTAAAGAAGATATTAAGATGGAACAAAAATTCACTCTTCCACCATATCGTTATACTGAAGCAAGATTAATCAAAAAAATGGAAGAATTAGGTATTGGTCGTCCATCAACTTACGCATTAACTATGGAAACATTGCGTCTACGTGCTTACGCAACCATGGATCATAAAGCCTTTGTTCCAACTACTCAAGGAATTCTAACATCAGAACAATTAGATTTATTTTTTTCATCAATTATTAATGTTGAATATACTGCTCAAATGGAAAATAAACTCGATTTGATTGCGGAAGGAAAAGCTATTTGGTTTGAAGAAATTGCTAAATTCTATGATCAATTTGCACCATTAGTTGAAAACGCAAGAGATAATATGGTTAAGATTTATCCAAAGATGACTGATGAATTCTGTCCAGAATGTGGGTGTCCATTAGTAATTAGAAGAGGACCATTTGGAGAATTTACTGCATGTTCTGATTATCCACATTGTAAATATATTAAAAAGAAGCCAAAGGTAGAACCTAAAAAGACTGGTGTTATTTGTCCAGTCTGTGGCGAAGGAGAACTTGTAGAACGTATTAACGCAAGAGGAAGGACTAAAGGTGCAATCTTTTACGCATGTGATCGATATCCTAAATGTAAAACAACCTTCTCAGGTATTCCTAATGGTGAAAAATGTGAAGTATGTGGTGGCTTAATGGTTACAATGCCTGATGGAAGCGTTCGTTGTGGCAATGAAAAATGTAAAACTATCATTGCGTTAAAAAAAGCTCTTCTTAAAAAAGACTAAATATTTGAATTAATAAAAGAGGTATGTTATAATATAACTGTAGCTGAAAAGCTACAACATATCCCCTTTTTGAACCGTAAGGTTCAACCCCTATGTTAGGTGGCCCCTCCACCTAACTTTTTTTCGCAAAAAATCTAGCATTCTATAACTTGAATATTATTGAATAATTTGGTATAATAAACTGAAAGAGGTTTGTACAAATGGGATTCTTATTTTTCGGAAAGAAAAAACAAAAAACTGAAGTAACAAAAAAATATAATTTAGGAATGAAGAAAACTAGAACTGGTTTACTTGGTAGATTAAAACAAGTATTAACTGGTTATAATAGTGTAACAGAAGAATTGTTTGATGATTTAACGGATATTTTCATTATGGCAGATATTGGTGTTGAAACTACTCTTGATTTTATTGAACAATTAAAAGAAGATCCTAGAGTTAAAGAATGTCAAACAACAGCTGAATTACAACCAATTATTGTTGATAAAATGTTTGATTTATATCTTAAAGGAGAAATTGTTAATAACAATTTAAATATTCAAAAAGATGGATTAAGTGTCTTCTTATTTGTTGGTGTTAATGGTGTAGGTAAAACTACTACTATTGCTAAAATCGCAGCTAGACTTAAAAAAGAAGGTAAAAAAGTCCTTTTAGCAGCTGGTGATACATTTAGAGCTGGAGCTGTTGATCAATTAGAAGAATGGGCTAAAAGAGTTAATGTTGATATTGTAATTAAAAAGGGTGCTACAGATCCATCAAGTGTTATATTTGATGCGTTAAACGAAGCTAAGAATAAAAAATATGATGTCTTATTATGTGATACAGCTGGTAGATTACAAAATAAAGCTGGTTTAATGGCTGAACTTGCTAAAATGAATAAGGTAATTGAAAGAGAAGTACCTAATGCTCCACATGAAACCTTATTAGTAATTGACGCAACAACTGGCCAAAATGGCTTGTCGCAAGCTGAAGCATTTATGGAAGTGACTCATGTTACAGGTGTTATTCTTACTAAACTTGATGGTACTAGTAAGGGTGGTATTGTTCTTGCTATAAAAGACAAATATAATCTACCTATTAAGATGGTAGGCTTAGGAGAAAAAGTAGAAGATTTAGAATATTTTGATCTAGAAGATTATATCAATAGCTTATTTGATGAGGATGAAGATGAATAATATTGAACAAAAAACATATTATGCTAATTTATTTAGTTATTATAAAGATCTTTTTACGGAAAAACAACAATATCTTTTTGACTGCTATTATAATCAAGATTATAGTTTAGCTGAAATTGCAGAAGAAAGTGGTATTAGTCGTAATGCTGTATGGGATAGTTTAAAGAAAGTAACTAAAGCTTTAGATGAATATGAAAAATGTTTAAATCTCTTTAATAAAGATCAAAAATTAAAACATAATTTAGATGAATTAAAAAAACATTGTGATGAAGATGGTCTAATTCTCATCAAAGAATTAGAAGAAATGGAGTAATCAATGCCACTAGATACTTTATCAGATCGAATCCAGATGACTTTACGTCGTTTAACTGGACGTGGTCGATTAAATGAAAATGATATTGATTCCGCAATGCGTGAAATTAGAGTTGCGCTTCTTGAAGCTGACGTTAATTATAAAATAGTAAAAGAATTTATTGCGGATATCAAAGAACAAGCATTAGGTGAAAGAGTAATGAAATCTCTTACTCCTGGTGATCAAGTAATAAAAATTGTATATGAAGAATTAGTAAAATTAATGGGTGAAGAAGCCGTTCCAATTAATCTAAAAAAATCAGGAATGAGTGTCATCCTAATGTGTGGTTTACAAGGTTCTGGTAAAACTACACATACTGCTAAACTTGCTAATTATTTACGTAAATATAATAATTTAAAACCATTAATGATTGCTGCTGACGTCTATCGTCCAGCTGCTATTAATCAATTAGTTCAACTTGGAAAACAATTAGATATTGAAGTATTCCAAATGGGAGTTCTTGCTAAACCACAAGCTATTGTTGAAAAAGGTTTGGATTACGCAAGAAGTCATAGTAATAATTTAGTAATTATTGATACTGCTGGTCGTTTACAAATTGATGAAGTCTTGATGCAAGAATTAGTTGATATTAAACAGATAGCTCGTCCTGATGAAATAATGCTAACAATTGATGCTATGACTGGTCAAGATGCGGTAAATGTTGCTTCAGCATTCCATGAAAAATTGGGAATAACTGGTTGCTTACTTACTAAACTTGATTCAGATACCCGTGGTGGTGCAGCATTATCTATTCGTTATCTTACACAAATACCGATTAAATTTACTGGTGTCGGTGAAAAATTAGATCAATTAGAAGTATTCCATCCTGAAAGAATGGCTAAAAGAATTTTAGGAATGGGAGACGTATTAAGTCTAATTGAAAAAGCAACTGAAAATATTGATGAAACAGATGCAATGAAGCTTAATGAAAGACTTCAAAAAGGTATCTTTACTTATGATGATTTCTTAGATCAAATTCGAATGATTAAGAAAATGGGATCAATTAAAGGTTTATTAGGCTTAATTCCTGGAGTTGGTAGTCAATTAAAGAATATCGATATTGATGAAAAACAATTCACTTATATCGAAGTAGCCATTGGATCAATGACTAAATATGAAAGAAAACATCCTGATGTTGTCGCAACATCTCATTCAAGAAAAGAAAGAATTGCGA
>ONHH01000058.1 GCA_900317575.1 uncultured Bacillota bacterium
AATAGACAAACTAGACCAAGAGATACAATAATGCCTAATAGACCAAGAATCCATGTAACTTCAAATAATAAACCAATTAGATATACAACGATTGATACAACATAAGCTGCAAGAATCCACCAAAGTAAAGTTACGATAAAGCCCTTCTTAGAACTTTCACTCTTTGCTGTTGCTATAGCAGCAAAGCATGGGAAGGTAACTAAATTAAAGGCAGCAAAGGCATAAATTTGGGCATTTGATAATAATACTGTTCCTTCAGTTAAACCAAATTCAGCCATAGTTGCAACAACATCTTCTTTTGCAATAAGACCAGTGATTGATGCTACAGTATATTTCCAACCATCAGCACCTAATGCCCATCCACAAGGATAGAAAACATATTTTAATGCATGACCGATTGACGCAATAATTGAATCATTAATATCATCTACCATTCCATTCCAGAATGCCCAACCAAAATTAGATAAAAACCAAATTAAGATGATTGATGCAGTAATAATAGTTGATGCTTTATAAATGAAATGTTTAAATTTTTCCCATAAATGAGCAAGTAAGCTCTTGAATTGAGGTAGGTGGTATTGTGGTAATTCCATAATAAATGGAGGTACTTCTTTATTCTTGTTAAATGCTTTGATCAATAATGCGGATATTACCGCAACACCAATACCCAATACATAAATTGAAAAGACAAAGATGTCACCTAAGAAAGCACCACTAACACATACCGCAAGTAATGCCCAAATAGGAGCCTTAGCACCACAACTAAAGAAAGGTGCTATTCTAATTGTCATATCTCGCTCTTTTTCGTCTTCCAGAGTTTTAGTTGCCATCATTGCAGGTACAGAACAACCAAAACCCATAAGTAGAGGAATAAATGCTTTACCACTTAAACCAAATCTACGGAAGGCTCTATCCATAATGAAAGCTACACGAGCCATATAGCCACTATCTTCTAAGATTGATAAGAAAAGGAATAATAACAAGATTTGTGGCAAGAAACTAAAGATTGCGTCAATACCAGTTAATAAACCATCACATACAAGACCAGTATACCATTTACCTTCTGGCATAAAGCCTCTAAATAAATCAATTACTGATCCCGTAACGAATCCCATCCAGCTTTGTAAGAAAACACCTGGAGCAGGAAGTCCTTCTAGTTCAACACTGACATATTCATTTAAAGCACTATCATTATTCTTATAACGTTCTAATAAATAATCACTAAATTCAATTTCTTCTTCACTTGAACTACTTTCAATTTCATACTGAGCATTCATTTCAACCATGGTATTATATAAACCAAGAGTTGATTTAGCTTCTTCACGTTCTTCTTCACTTAAATTAGGATCAACAGCTTTTGAATTTAATTCTGCTAATTCTTCAGCTGATAGTTCAAGTACACTAGCAGCTTCATCTAATGATTCTAAAGCCATATCATCATATCCCATACCAGTAAAGACATTAATTGCCGTTTCATTGGATAAGGATACTTTAAAGATTCGATTTAAGAATAATAAATCTTCACTAAATACTAAATGGAAAACTACAAACATAATAACTAAGAAGATTGGTATTGCAAAGATACGATGAGTCATTACACGATCGACCTTATCTGATTTAGTTAGAAAATCAGTACTAGCATTCTTCTTAATTGCTTTACTCAAATGTTTAGTAATGAATTTATATCTTAAATCCGCTACTACTCCTTCAAAGTCTCCATCAAATTCATTCTTAGCATATTTTTCTTTAAATTCATGTAATTCACTATCAAGTTTAACATGATTATTTACTTCAATCTCATCACCTTCGATTAATTTAACCGCATGGAAGATTGGACTTTCAACATTTTCTTGAACAAATAAATCTTTTGCTTTAAGAATTAATTCATTTAAATTACTTTCTTCTAAAACACTATAACCTACTCTTGGTTTCTTTGCTTCTTCATAAGCAATTTCCATTAAAGTGTCAATACCTTGTTTCTTTAAAGCTGAGATTTCAACAACCTTAACTCCTAATTTTTCTTCTAATACTTTTAAATCAATGGAATCACCATTCTTATAAAGAACATCTATCATGTTTAACGCAATAACCATTGGTACATCAATTTCAAGAAGTTGAGTAGTTAAATATAAATTACGTTCAAGATTAGTAGCATCAACAATATTGATAACTAAATCTGGTTTTTCTTCGACAATAAAATTTCTTGATACTACTTCTTCTGGTGTATAAGGTGAAAGTGAATAAATACCAGGTAAGTCAACAATATCAACCTTCTCAGCTAATTTCTTATATACACCTTCTCTTTTATCAACAGTTACCCCAGGCCAGTTACCAACATGAGCAGTAGAACCAGTTAAGCTATTAAATAATGTAGTTTTACCACAGTTAGGATTTCCCGCTAAAGCAAATTTCATAATTATTTAACCTCCATTAAGACGCATTCAGCTTCTGCTTTTCTTAAAGATAATTCATATCCTCGAATAGTTACTTCAACTGGATCACCAAGTGGAGCAAGTTTTTTAACTTTGATTTCTACGCCTGGAGTTACTCCCATATCGAATAATCTTCTTTTGATTTTTCCTTCAGCATTAATTTTCTTTACAGTTCCTGTTTCTCCAACAATAAATTCATTAAGTGATTTCTCCATATTCTTCTCCTATTCTACAAAGATTTTTGTTGCAAGATCTTGATTTATCGCAACTCTTCCATCTTTGATTTTTAAAATAATAACACCATTACCACTAGATATAACATCAAGCTCTGCTTCTTTATAAATACCTAGGTTTTCAAGATGCTTTCTTACTTTTTCTTCTGCAGCAACTTTTATTACCTTATGTTTAATACCAGTTTCCGCAAACATGATTGGTACCATATTAACCTCCTAATATGTTAGTTATGACTAACTTCTATACTATTTTATCACTCTTGTTAGCATTAGTCAACAAATTAGATAATTTTTTGTTATTTAATGCTAACAATTTGCATTAATGTTTTTTTTATACTATAATATTTATATAGGAGTTATGTTATGAATATTTACGAATCTAGTGAAGATTATTTAGAACGAATTTTAATGTTAAATAAAGAAGGAAAGAAAGTAAGATCAATTGACCTTGCTAAATCATTTAATTATTCTCGAGCATCAATTTCTAGAGCAATCAATAATTTAGCTGATAATGGTTATATAGATATTATTGATGGCATCTTAACCTTAACTGCTAAAGGAAAAGAGATAGCAGAAAAGATGTTAAAAAGACATACTATCTTATCTAATTTTTTCATTCATTTAGGGGTGTCAAAAGAAACAGCTATTGATGATGCTTGTAAGATTGAACATGATTTAAGTGATGAAACCTTTGATAAGATTGTGGAATTATTAAAAGAAAAGAATTATATCTAAAACAAAAGCTGATAGAATTAATCTATCAGCTTTTTAATTAATATTAACTATTAATTATGAAAATTGTAAGAAATTAATTACTCCCTTCTTACATTAATATTATATCATACCAGATTGTAATTAGAATATCATAATGCAATACAAGAAGAAAAGACTAGTATTTCTACTAGTCATTACTTTATTTATAAATCTTCATTTAATCCTTCTTTAGATAAACGATGAGTTTTACCATCTTCACCTAGATATGTATTTTCACCAGTATATGGTTTTAATTTACCACTGATCATCATATTAACTGCAACTTCTGCAATATGCGGATCAAATTGAGTACCACTACAACGCTTAAATTCATCAATAATTGTTTCAAGGGAGAATGGTGGTTTATATACTCTCTTAGAGGCCATTGCGTCAAAGCAGTCTGCACAGCAAATGATTCGCGCAACAAATGGAATTTCTTCTCCTTTTAATCCTTCTGGATAACCAGATCCATCATATTTTTCATGATGAGATTTAGCTCCTTCAATGATATGTGGGATAGTTGAAATACCTTTAAGAATCTTAGCACCTCTAGTTGTATGAGATTTCATTATTTTAAATTCTTCATCAGTAAGTCTTCCTGGTTTATTTAAAATACTATCAGGGATGGCAATCTTACCAATATCATGAAGTAACGCAATATAATAAATATTATCTACTTCATCCTTACTCATACCTAAGTTTTCCGCAATAACTTTTGAATAATAACCAACTCTAATCGAGTGACCATTTGTATATTCATCCTTCGCATCGATAGTTCTTGCGATAGCTTGAATAGATTCAAGAGTAATATTCTTATATTCTAATTGTTTCTTTAATGATTGTTTAGTCTTAATATGAATAATTAAGAAAGTAATAAAGGTAATAGCTGCAAGTCCGATTACCACACTAACAATCCAGAACCAGATTTGTTCATAAATCTTCTTATCTTTTACCAGATTAATTGTTACTTCATTTGATGTTTGTCCATATTCATCAACTGAATAAATATGGAAGGTATATGATCCACCTGGAAGGTTTGTATAATAAATAGTTCGATCATCAATACCAGCTATATTGAAATCATCATCAATACCTTCTAATTTATAATAGACAGTATAACCTTTATTTGGTCTAAATCCAAGAATTGATAGATTGAAAGCCACACGGTAAACATTCTTATCAACACTAATAGAATTTCCATAATATTGTTTACCATCTAAATCTATTGATGATATTGCCATCTTAATAGGAATATTAACATCATGCTTTTCATTGAAATCATAAACAAAGATACCATTGGTTGATTGGAAATAATAGACTTGGGCTTTTTCATCATAATAACCAGAGGTATTTGCGATAATCGGATATAACCCATTAGTATTATCATAGAAAGCATAATTAGTTAAAATATCACCATCTAGATTATCTGCAATATATATTTGAGTTTGTGTACCAATTACATATTTATATTCAATATCACCATTGATCTTTTTATATTTAATCTTTGATAATTCAACAATAGAACCTTTAACATAAGGAATGGTTATTTCTTTAGAAATATATTCACCATCCTTTTCTTCTAAACGATATAATCTACTATTTAAATTATAATAAATATAATCTCCATCAACTAAGAATTTTAAGCGATTAGCATTAGTTACTCTTTCCGTAGGAATTTCAGTTGCGGTAGTAAATTCATCATCAACTACATATAGGCCTTGAGTTCTATCAAATAATAGTTTACCATCTTTAGTCTTATTAATGAATAGAACATTTGATCCAACATTCATAACGGAGAATAATTCACCATCGAATTTCATTAATCCTCTAGAATAGCCAATAGCTAAATAATCATTAAATGCTCTTAATGCTCTTGGAGTATTGATTAAATCTAATTTAGGATTATCAATTACTTTATCAAGATTATCTAGCATATAATCAAGATCATAAATTTGAACACTTTCATATAAAGGATTATATTCAACTAAACCAATTCCTGATACCGCAAAATAAATTTTACCATTAAATTTTTCAATATCTTTTGGCGATATCGCAAATACAAAATTTTCTTCACCTAATGCTCGACGTTCTAAAGTCTTTTGTTCTGCATAAGCATTTATTGTTTCCATAATGATATTATCAGGTAAGATTTTTTTAGTATTTAAATCATATCGATAAATATAAGATGAAGTTACAATATATAAAATATCATCAAATTCTTCAACTGCATAAACATTTCTATCAAATGCAGGTGGAGTATTTAGTTTTTGCCATACTGGATCATCATATAACAATTCATTTAAGACATTTTGAGTAATGATAGAAACACCAGAAGCCCCAATATAGTGAGATGCAATCCATAGATTTCCTTCATAATCAATCATTAAATCTATTAACTGACTATTATTTTCTAAATCACCAGCTAACATTATTTTAGGTGTATCAGTTGATAAATCTATTAAATATAGACCATTCTTTTCACAAGCTACATATAGTATCTTATCAGCTTCCGAATATAATAAACGATTAATTTGATCAGCTACAATAATATCTTCGATAAAAGATTTAGTATCTAGATTATAACGATGAATAATACCTGTTTCTTCCGCAATATATAAAATATCATCATAAATATAAATATCTAATATCTTAGGATATAAAAGAATTTCATTGCCATCTTTGTCAAAGACACCACTATCATTTTGATAATAATAATTATCTCTCTTATTATCATACGCGATATCCAAAACATCAGTTTCTTTAGCTACTTCAATCGGTTTTACTTCTTTAGTTGTTGCGTTATAAGTATATGCTCCAGTAGTAGTAGATATATATAAAGTATCATATTTTTCATCAAAGATAATATCTCTAATTGTACCAAATACATAATCAATAATCGAAAATTCTTCATTTTCAAGGATTAATACTTCTGAAGATGTTGCGACAAAAAGAGTATTATGTTTCTTAGCTAGAGCTCTTACATTAAGAATATAATGCTCAGTATCTTCCACCATAAAACTCTTATATGTTACAAATTCTTTAGAATCATATCTAGTTAGACCAGAATATTGTGCAATCCAAACAAAACCATTATCCGTTTGACATAGAGCTTCTGCTCCCGAAACTTCTAGATTTACTGGTATTTCTGTTTTATTACCAAGTATTGCATTAACCTTAATTGGATTATTAATTATAATAAAAGCACTTATAATGATTAATAATAAGCTTATACAAATTCGTTTCATACACTCACCAAAACTTTATTCTCTTAAAATTAATTATATCAAAATAAGATATAAATAACCAATAATATGAAATAAATAACTAAAATTTCTTTTTTAATACTAAAATGTTTTTACCATTAATTCTATCATATGCATATTCATCCATAATCTTCTTAACAATAATCAATCCCAAACCACCAATTTTTTGTTTAGGATTATTAGCATCAAGAGTTGGATTATTGACTGCTAATTGATTAAATGGCTTTGCTTTATCGATAATTGTAATACCAAATTCTTTCTTATCTTCATCAAATAAGAGACGAACAAAGATATTACCATCATTATTTTCATAACCATATTTGATAATATTTGATAATAATTCATCACTAACAATTGCTAATTTATTTTTAAAATCTTCTGGGAATTGATGCTCATCACCAAAATTATTAACAAATTCTAGCATTGTTGCGATATTATCTTGTTTTAAATCGAAATTTCTTTCTTTATATGAATAGTGATCTCCTCGATATTTTAAAGTTAAGAAAGTAATATCATCGCTTTGAGGAGCTTCTTTAACAAAGCTAGCAATTTCTTCTTTTATCGCATGATGTAATTCTACTACACAAGTATATTTATGTTTATTCATTACTTGAAGTAATCGTTCTTCACCAAATAATTCACCACTAATATTTCTTGATTCAGTAATTCCATCAGTATATAATGTAATACTATCCCCAGGATTTAAATAGAATTCTTCATCTTTAACAAATGCTTCATCATAACAACCTAATAAGAAACCAGAACTACATTTCAAATAATGGAAATTACCATTAGATCCAATTACTGGTGGATTATGTCCCGCATTAGCAAAGACTACTTTACCATCTCTTTTATCAATAATAGCTAAGAAACAAGTAACAAATAAGCTTGATTCATTACCTTTATAAATTGAGGCGTTAACTTCTTTTAAGATTTGTGATGGATTCTTATCCTTTACCGCAAAATCTCTAAATGAAGTAATTGTCTTCATCATAAACATTGCGGCAGGTACTCCTTTACCTGATACATCACCAATAAGGATTGCTACATGATTTTCATCAATATCGACATAATCATATAGATCACCGCCAACTTCTTTTACAGCCTTTAATTCACAAACAATTTCAACATCTTTAGATGATATTGTTTCTTTAGGTAAGGTTCCTAATTGAATTTCTTTAGCTACTTCAAGCTCTGTACGATTCTTTTGATATTCATTACTAACATTAATCTCGTTATTTAAAAGAATCTTTGTTCTTTTATTTAGACGAGCAGTAACAATAAAGATAATTGTTACAAATAAAGCTCGACCTAAGAAATACTGAGTAAAGATTTTAACAAAACGATTCTCTCCTACAAGAATTAAATTCTTTAAATAATCATATCTTCCACTAGGAGTATCCGCATAACCATCAGTTAAACGGAAATTAGTAATTATTTGTTCAGTTTTATTTAATTCTCCACCTAATAAATTTGAATCAAATTCTCCATAAAAAGTACCAAATCCCATTGATATTAACATCATAAAAATAACCGTAATAAAGATCATATGACTTACTTTAGGATTATAATAATGTGCTGTTAAGATGATACATACCGCCCAACCAAGAACAGCATGCTTTGGCATAATAACATTTAAGATTGATATTCCTAATACAAATTGAAATAAAATAAAGAATTTATAACGCGGATTAGCTAAAAGCTTAGTTTTAATCAAAAAGATTGGAAAGATTATCAATAATATTACAA
>ONHH01000060.1 GCA_900317575.1 uncultured Bacillota bacterium
ATACCTTTAATAAAATCATTATCAGTGATGGTTACTAATGAATAATCATCTTCACCATTAGTATCAGGGATATGTTTAAACATACATCCAGAATTAAATAATAATAAAATTAAAGATAAACATATTAAAATAAATTTCTTCATATTAAATCCTATCTATTCAATTGTATAAATAATATAACGCCATACATTTTCAATAACTGATCTTGTATATGTACATTCTACTTCTAGTACGTTTGGATCATTTGCGGTAAAGACATATTCACCATTTGTATCTTTTGTATAACCTTTTATTACTAATAGATGACCAGCTGTATAATAATCTTTCTTATTAGAAGTCATTTGTCCTTTAACGGATATCGCAACAGGACCAACATTTACTAAATGATGAACTAATTCTTCAATACTAAATAATCTTTCTACATATGCATAAAAACCATATGCTCCCATCGCAACACAATTAAAGCACCAATTTCCATAAACATTAGAATTATATTCTTTAACGAGACTTGCGATATAACGATGTTCATATTGAGGATCTTTATCAACAAAAGATAAGCCTTTATAATTTAATAACATTGTCGATGATGTTGCGCTACAAATAACACCACCAATTCCTGGAACAACTCTTTGATATAATTTAGGCACTTGATAAATTACTGATTCAGGATAAATATTATCTTTAAAAATATTATCTGGTTTATTTTTTAATTCTAAAGCACAAGTTACAAGTGTTACTTTAGGACTAACTACATCTAGATTAGTTCTTCTTAAAATTAATTGATATTGAATCTTATTAGCAGTTAAACCTTTTTTAACCATAAATTCATCTTCAATTAATTCTGCAACACCAGCATCTTGATTATAACATTTATTTTTAAGACCTAAACCCCAACCACTATCAGAATATTTAACATAATCACTCCAAGTATCACCAACTTTAACTCTTATTAAGAATTGAACAGTTGCGTCAACTGAAGTTACAGCATCCCATGTTGGAACTAACGAAATAAAATCAGCTGTACTTATTTCATCAGATAAATAACTTCCTTCAACTGCATCATCATTTAATACTAAATATCTTTCAACAATTTTTAAATTAGTCATTGATTCTTTATTCATTGATAAAGGATGTTCGACAATCAATCCTTCTTTTGTTTGAATTTTAAAAATAAATTCTTTTTCCAATTTTTCACTACCTCTTGTTAATGTCAATGTCATTTTAATTTTAGTTAATTGTTTTGATGTTTCATTATTTATTTTTACATCACCATTTGGATTAATTACTGACGAATCTTCACTACTCCAAGTTCCTTTTATTCCATATTCAAATTCAGTTGGTAAATATATTTTTGATGTATGAATATAATCTTCAATAACTTCTTGTTCTAATGCTAAATCTACTAATTCATTAAATGGTAATGGATTTAAGATGGCATTATATTTTTTACTTACTTTTTCTTCTCCTAATTTAAGTGTTAAACTAAATTCAAAATTTAATTGTTCATCTGGATACATAATGATTACACCATCATTAGAAACATAACTTTGCGCATTTGACTCCCAATATGATTCAATAGTATTATAATCTGTTGAGAAATCATCCTTTAATACAAATCTTCCATGTTTAATTTCACCAATAAATTTATAATTATTTAATACATTATTTAAAACAGTAATATCAGATAATTTATAAACTACTACTCTATATGTTTTTTTACGAATAAGTCCTTCACATTGAAATGTTGCGGTTAAAATGACTACCGCTTCATATTCTTGTCTAAACACGTTGCCTTTATTATTAATAATTGTTGGAAAATCAGATTTCCATACGATGCTGACACCATTATATGATGTGATAAGATTTAAATCAGTAGTAATTTCTTTAGGTATATTGATTGCAGCTATCGCATCATCTATTAATTTATATCTATCTACTTCTTCATAAACAGGATATAAATTGATATTAGATGCAATAGTTATTTTATCGATAATTTCATTAGAATTATAATTTAAACTCCAACCAAGAAATTTTGAATTAAGTTTATCATCTAATTTTTTAGGAACAAAAACAGTATTATAATCAACTTGAATTGCTTCTTTTGTTTCATCATTATATTGGACAGTGAATTTTTTTATTTCAAAATGGGATTTAAAATTATAAGTTCCTGCTTCAGTTGGAAATTCATTTATTCTTTCTTCACCATCAAACCAACCAATAAAATCATAACCTTCTTTTACAACATTCATTAAATCATTGTTTTCTTTCAAGTCATAAGTAATGGTTGTAACTAAGCCATCATCATCATAATTAATAATAACTTTATTAGCTTTCTTACAGGAAGCTATTAATAAGAGAGTCAATACTAATAAATAAAATAATTTTTTCATAAAGTACCTCAAATTTTATTCTATTAATTATATTATAACATATTTAAGCCTAATTGTAAAAAAACTAATTAGTTAAAAATATAATCATAACTAATTAGTTTATTTTATTTATTTAATTAAACTTATTTATTTTCTTCTTTTGGTAAGAATTTTTTAGTTAATTTGATTAAACAATCAAAGAAGATTGATCCTAAACTATTACCAACTAGCATTAAGAAGAAATAGAAAACTGTTTTTAAATCAAATTTGTGAGCATACGCAAAATATGATGCGTTAGCAACAATATGTTCATGACCACAAATAATAAATAGCATTACTGGCATAATAACTAAGAATGCTTTACCAACTGGATATGGACATACTTGATGACCTTTTACTGCTAAATAGATCATAATACCACAGAAGAAACTTAAGATAAGAACTGAATACCAAGAATCATTGTATTTAGAATCAACAACACCGATAGCTGTTTCATGTAATGTAGCGCCCATCTTAGTTAAGCTCATTAAATAGCTAAATGCAGCCGCACTTAATAAATTAGTAACTAATATTATAACTAGATCAATTAAATATGATGGTTTATTATCAAGAACAAATCCAATCTTACCAGTATAAAGATGGAATCCAAATTGAATAATAGTAAATAAGCCTAAAGTAAATAAGAATGATGCAAGTACCTTATTAGTAGGAAGTACTAATAAAAAGACGGTAGCTCCTAAAAAGATACACATTCCTGCTAGAATTGAACTAAAAAATATACTTAAATAATGTTTCATTTTATTCTCCCTTTTGATAAAAAAGTTGTGTTATAGTTCATATAACACAACTTTATTTTCTTCTAAAGATTTTTTAACATCAATGATTCTTTGATTACTAGAACCACGGAATTTTAAACTTATATCTTTAAGTTTTAAAACAAATGGTCCATCAACTAATACATCAATGTATGATAAGAGCTCTAAAGTATGTTCAGTATGAGCACGAGATTCGTTTAATAAATCACGATCAAATAAATAACCTGAATATGCCCAAATATTTTTATTAGGATATATTTCTTTTATCCTTTTAATAAATGGTAATAATACAGCTTGGTTGCTTGGTTCAAATGGTTCACCACCAAGAAGAGTTAATCCTTTAATATATGATGGTTCAAGCATTTTAATTATTTTATCTTCTATTTCTTTAGTGAAGGGTTCACCATAATTAAAATCCCATGTAGCTTCATTAAAACATCCTTTACAATGATGAGTACAGCCCGATACAAATAAACTTATTCTTACGCCAGTTCCGTTTGCAATATCACAATCTTTAATACTTGCGTAATTCATATTATAGATGTAGAACTCTTTCTTTGATTTCTTGAGTACGTCCTTGATTCCAGAATTGTGATCCGATATAACCACATGTACGACGAGCAACATTTAATTTAGATTCATCACGGTTTCCACATTTTGGACATTCCCAAACTAATTTACCATCATCATCTTTAATGATTTGAATTTCACCATCATAACCACATACTTGACAATAGTCACTCTTAGTATTTAATTCAGCATACATGATATTATCATAGATGAATTTCATTACTTCAAGAACTGCATCAAGGTTGTTTTGCATATTTGGAACTTCAACATAAGAAATAGCACCACCTGGAGAAAGTCTTTGGAAATCTGCTTCTAATTTTAATTTAGAGAAAGCATCAATTGGTTCAGTTACATGTACATGATAACTATTAGTAATATAATTCTTATCAGTTACACCTGGAATAATACCAAATCTCTTTTGTAATGCTTTAGCAAATTTATAAGTAGTTGTTTCAAGAGGTGTACCATATAATGAATAATCAATAGATTCAGCTGCTTTCCATTTACCAGTATATTCATTTAATTTCTTCATAATTTGAAGACCAAATTCTTTACCTTCTTCATCAGTAAGCTTCTTACCTGTCATATAATATACAGTTTCCCATAAGCCAGCATAACCTAAAGAAATTGTTGAATATCCACCATATAATAATTTATCAATCTTTTCGCCCTTTTCAAGTCTTGCAAGAGCACCATATTGCCATAGAATAGGAGCTGCATCTGATAGAGTTCCTTTTAATCTTTCATGACGACATCTTAATGCACGATGACATAATTCCATTCTTTCATCAAAGATCTTCCAGAATAAATCTAAATCTTTCTTAGAAGAACAAGCGATATCAACTAAATTAACAGTTACAACACCTTGGTTAAATCTACCATAATATTTAGGTTTACCATTAGCATCAACATATGGAGTTAAGAAACTTCTACATCCCATACATGTATAGCAGTGTCCTTCACCATTTTTATCAAT
>ONHH01000077.1 GCA_900317575.1 uncultured Bacillota bacterium
TAATTTATTGATTTGATATGGTTCATTTAAAATTATATCAAGGGATGTAATTTCGCCAATTCTTACAATATCGTCACTTGTTAAATGAACAATATTTTTCTTTTGATAATAATTATCTATGATATGAATCTTATAAGTTTTAATTGTTTCATTAGCATCTTTAATCTTAATAAGATAATTTCCTTGTTGATTCATAATATGGCCATTATATATTATTTTATCATCGATTGACGCATGGCCAAAGAATTCTAACATAAAGCCGGTTGGATAAATTCCTCCATCAATGAAATTAGTATATTCATCAATAATTATTTGATTATTAATTTTAATACTTGATTCATCTTGAAATTTAATATTATAAGTTGCATCATAGATACCATTAATTGTTTTATCAAAATATGGTTTAATATCACTTATTTCTTTATTTAAATTTCCAAATAACGATTTAACTTCAATATTATTCATTCTTTCATATACCATATGATAACGGTTATTATAGGATGGATCATTTTTTAAGATTTCATATTCTTTTATTTTAATGATTTTTATTTCTTTGTTATCTCTTACATAGATATATAAAAAGCCATTAACTACTTGATAATCATCATAATATTGATAATTAAGTTCATGAATTAATTTTTCATTTTGATAAATTGATATTTCATTATCGTTTGCAAGACTTATAAAAGAATCATCTTGATAATTAGGAATAAGATTAGATCTAACTAAATGATGATTTAAATAATTGATGATATTAAAATCATAATCAATGACATAATAATGCTTTTCATCACTATCTAGACTTAAAAAGATTCGATCTTCTAAATAATAAATATCGATTATTTCTTCATCACTTCCTCCTTCATCAAGATACAGTACCTTATTAATAGTTAAATTGGGATTAAATTTAATTAAATGACATTTGGTACCTTCAATATCAGTGCTATAAATATCCGTCGATGTAACTTCAGCTTCTTTATAAATTTCTGCATAATAATAGATTCCCACTTTTTCAATATTTTTGATTAAATCATTATTAGAGTTATTCATCATATATTCTAATAGAAATTCATCATTTAAATCTAAATTATAATTTCTAATAAATCCATGATTATCCACTCTACCAGTTACAAAGATTGTATTATCAATGATATTAATGGATGATATTTCTTCATCAAAGCCTAGTTTATTTTTAATTTTATAATTACTTAAATCATATTTAAGGATTTGATAATAATTATTATAAATTAATAAATATAAATAATTATCATAATAAATATTATCAATTAAAGTTCCATTAATTATTAAATGTAAATCATTAGTTAAATTATCGCTTATGTATATTTCTTGATTACTAATTATTAAAAAATTATTGACTAAATTATTAATCTTTTTTATTTGATCAATCTTGATATCATAATCTTTTGTAATGATTGTTTCTTCATTAAAGATTTTAGATTCCATCTTTTCAGCTAATAATTTATTATTAGTAATTGATAAAATCATAATAAATATTAATAATGGTAAGGCTAAATAATATATTTTTTTCATAGATATCTTTTTCCAATCGTAAAATACATGCTTAAGGATAGAACAATGGTTGTTGCGGGGATCAGAATAAACCATAGATTAGATTTAAAATCCTTATTGTAATTATTATTGATAGTATTATGTGATAAAATAATTTTTAATTCTTCATTATTTAGTTGATGATTAAGTTCATAATTTAAATTATTATTAGTATTTTTTTCATATCCTAAATCGACAATTGTAATGCTGTATTTTTTTATCGTATCTTTACCAATAATTTTTATTTCATAATTACCAGCTTCACTAATTATGGTTCCTTTTTCTACTTCTTTTTCATTAACCATGATTATTCCATTATAATCTAGTTTGATTTTATCATAGATTCCTTTATCAACTAGCTTACATTTTAAGGCTACTTTTATTTTTTTGTTGAGGATATAATCAAAATATTTGGTATTGTAATAATATCTTAAATCATAATCACCAAACATTTCATAATTGATATTTAAATTACATTTAGAATAATCATAAGGTAGTTCATTAAAATGGTTATAAACAAAAGGAGTAAAATTGTCTTTTGAATTAGTAAATCCATAACTCTTTACAATTAAATAATCATAATCATATATATTAATAATATTAGAATTAATTTCATCTTCAATGATTAAGTCATTTATCATAAAATAATTATGATTATTACTAATAATTGATTGTTCAATTACATCACTATTTCTAGTATAAATTCTTAATTTAATATCATTTTGATTCTTTTTTAGAACTGTTAATTCTTTATTAAAACTCATTCCACATATCTTTTCATTATAATTACCATAAAAGATATCTTTTGTTTCTAATTTATCATTTTGATATTGATATAATGTATGAATTATTCTTTGATTATTATAATCAGCATTAGATAATAAGATATAGAATTGATCATTTAATATTAACTCATTGACTAAAGGATACCAATCACCAACTAATCTTTCTTTATTGATGATTTCTAAATCATTATTTAAAATAATGAGATTTGTTTCAAAATAAGATGAATAAGATGTCGATATGATATAGATATGATTTTTAAAAGAAAAGATTGATCTAATTAATCCACCTTTATATCCAAGTGATTCATCACCAATTATTTGAAAATTATTTGTTGTTATTTTCATTACATGTTGAATGCTATCTTCCATGTAAGTTAGATATAAATAATTAGCTGAATAAGTGATATTAGATGCTGTCTGATTGTTATCAAGATTAATTATTCTTTTCTTCATTAATGTTGTTTTAATAACAATTTGATAGATTATTAAATCTAAATCACTATTTCCATTATTACCAAGTAAATAAACATTATCACATTCTTCATCATATGCTAGATCAACAATACTTCCAATATTGAGATCTATTAAATTATATTTAGTAATCTTTTGATTAATTACCTGATATAATTGATAATTATTATGATAAGTACCTAAGATTAAATAACCATTATTAATATCTTTAATCATTCTGATATCATCTAACAAAATATCAAGCTCATCAATTTTCTTTTCTTGAATGATTCCTTTATTGATTGATGATGTTACAATAACTCTTCTATTTAATTCTAAACTAGTAGATTGGTTGCGGTAAGTGATAATATATGTACCTATTTTTCTTACATCTAAATTATTATCAATAATATCATAGCCATCAATATTTAGATCAGGATTATCATTTAATTCGATATATAGATCTTTTAAAGATTCTTCTTCTGCTTGATAGTACTTAATATTAAAGATAAATAGTGTTAATAAACAAAATATAATTATAAATATTTTTTTCATTTTCTTCTCCTTTACAATAATATAATTAGCAGTAAACAATAAAATATTGTTTGCGGAAAAGAAAAAAAAGATGACACAAAATATTGTGTCATTTATTCTTTTGTAAGTAATTGTCGAATATCATTCAACATTGATTTAAATTTATCTTGTTCATTAGGATTAGGTAATTGATAAATTTCCGTTGATGTTCCTTTTTCTTTGGGATTGATATTAAGAACGAGGATGGATTTTAGATTATTGATACTAGAAAAGAATGTTTCTGGAAGAACAATTAGAGCTTCAATAGTAGCTGTTTTAGATATTAATTCTTTAAAAACATTACTACCTTTTTGATTAAAGAAATCATTATCAATGATTAGTACCATCTTTAAATTCTTTTCCATCTTTAAATAATGTTCAATCAATAGATAAGGGAAATATGAAATTCCTTGATCATATAAATAACTACTATAATCATCATTATGATAATTATGAGTTGCGGGATCAGAGACGATTAAATCAATATTATTAGGTAGAACCATTAAACAATCTTGTTGATTAATGATGAGTTTTTGCTGAAGAAAATCAGCTTTAACAGCTGCTACTCTTGATAATAATTCATGATTCTCATATCCAATTAAGGTTACATCCATATCTAAATAATTAGCAAGCGTGAACGCAAGATTACCAGTTCCAAGGTTAGGATCAAGAATTAATGCTTCTCTTTTGTTTTCTAAAATATATGAAGAAATAATATACGCAAGATATGATACCGCATCAGGAGTTATATAATCAATTGGATAATGAAGATTTTTAAATGCTTTAATATCTTGGAAGAGTAATGCTCTTCTTAATTCTTCACTATTGATGGTTTCATTTTCAAATAATTGTTCTAATTCTTTTAATTTATCATTTATTTGTTTTTCAAAATTTTCCGGAATGTCTTCAATATTATCTACTTTTAAGAAGACATTTATGATTTTGATTAGACAATCATAGAAATTTAAATGAAGCTTTTGAATACGGTAATTAGTTACTTCTGATGATTCAATATCTGGATTACGGGTTGCGTCAAAATACAGCATTGCGGCATCATCTAAGATGTCTGATATCTTTAAAACTAATTGATCATTTACTTTAATATCCATTATTTTACCTCATACTTTTCCATGATTTTTAAAGCGATTTTAATACCATCAACAGCACTAGAAGTAATTCCCCCTGCATAGCCACTTCCTTCTCCTGCCGCATAAATATTAGCTATAGATGTTGATAAATTATTTGTTCTTTCAATTCTAATAGTTGATGAAGATCTCGTTTCAGGGAAGGTCATTACCGCATCACTTTCTTTAAAGACATCCATCTTTTTTTGAATATTAATTAGTCCTTCTTTTAAAGTATCTACTACATATTTAGGAAAGACATCATCTACTTTTCCATAATAATATCCAGGCTTAATTGTTGGTTTAATTTTATTTATTTGATTAGGTAAATCATATAATAATGAGCCAACAGTTTGAATTGGATAATAGTATGGATATTCTTTATTAAAGGCTTTTTCTTCAATTTCTTGTTGAAATTTAATTCCATCAAAGATTGATCCATGATAATAATCTTCAACATTAATTCCCACTAAAAGAGCTGAATTACTATTGATATTATCTCGTTTTTGATTGCTCATACCATTAGTAACAAGTCGACCATCATCACTAGTTGAATTGACAACAAAGCCTCCAGGACACATACAGAATGAATATAAGCTTCTTTCATTTAAATGAGTTACTAATTTATAAGGAGCAGCAGGTAGATTTGGATAATCACCATGATATTGATTATTAGATATATCTTTTTCTAAATGCTCAATTCTTACTCCTACTGAGAAATTCTTAGGAGACATTTCAATCTTTAATTGATCAAGTAAGTGATATATATCTGTAGCACTATGACCAGTTGCAAGAACTAATTCATCAAAATATAAATTATTATGTTCTTCATTATTAGTAATAACAATATGATCTTTGATATTAATTAATTTAGTTTCAAAATAGATTTTTACTCCCATATCAATTAATTTCATTCTAAAATTTTTAATTACTTCTTTTAATGTATCACTACCTATATGAGGCAGAGCATCATATGTAATATTAGAATGGGCACCAAAAAGATGGAAGGTTTCTAATATATATTTAATATAAGGGCTATTAATACCAGTAGTTAATTTACCATCAGAAAAAGTACCGGCTCCACCTTCACCAAATTGAATATTAGATGTAGGATTTAAAATTCCTTTTTCATTTAATAATTCAATATCACGAGTTCGATCTTCTACTTTTTTTCCTTGTTCAATAATTGTTACATCAAATCCAGCTTTTCTTAGGATTAACGCATTAAACATACCAGCTGGTCCCATACCACAAATAATGATTTTTTTATCGATATCATCTTTCTTTAAATTCTTTAAATATAGATAATCTTCATTTTCATGATAATGAAAGATATTCTTTGGTAATTTAATTCTTTCATTCTTTAATTTAAAAATAGCTGATACTAAATAATATAATTCTTTAGTTCTTGCGTCGAGACTTAAATTAGTTAATTTTATATTAGTTGGATTAAATGAATATTTCTTATTTAAATATTTAGTTAGATAATTAATAAAAAATAATTCATCATAACAATCTTCTTTATTAATTCTAATCTTAAGATTTTTTATTTCTAACATTATTATCCATTCTTTCTTTAATAGCTTCAGCTGCTATTAATCCAGACGCAAGAGCCCAGTGAAGGTTATATCCACCACAGCGACCATTAATATTTAATAATTCACCAATGATATAAAGATTTTCAACTTTTTTAGCTTCCATAGTTAAAGGATTAATTTCACTAAGTTCAACTCCTCCAATTGTTATTTGTGATTTATCAAAGCCATAATCACCTTTTATTTCAATTGGATATTGTTTAATTAATGCTGCAATTTTATTGATTGATCGAGTATTTAAATCTTTAATATAGATTGATAAATCAATATTAGCTTTCTTTAAAATTGATTGAGCTAATGCTTTTGGTAAGATTCCTGTTAGATAATTAAAGATTTCGCAATCACCAAAATCAGTTTGTCTTTTAAGAAGCATTTCTTTTACTTCATTTAAGGTCTTTTCTTTAATTAGATCTAGTTGAACTAAATAATTACCTTTATAATTAGCCGCAAAGCTTGATAGTTCCATTACAACAATGCCACTGATTCCATCATTTTTAAATTGTACTTCTCCATATTCACACCATTTAACTTGTTTTTCTTTTTTATCAAAAAGACTAACATTACATTTATAGCGAAGTCCATTTAAGCTTTTTAATTGATTACTATCACCAATTAATCCAACTAATCCAGCTTTTACATCCGTAGTTTTGATTTTTAGATTTTTAGCAAGATTATAACCACTACCATTAGAACCTAAGATTTCCGCACTCTTTCCTCCAGTCGCAAGAATTACAATATCGGCATTTATACTGAAGGCTCTTTTAGATTTATGATGAATAATAAATTCATCTTTCTTTTTTTCGATTTTAGCAACTTCAAAATTAGATTCTACCTTAATTTGATATTTATTTAAATTCATTCTTAAGACTTCTAAGAAAGTAGCTGCTTGTTCAGTATATGGATATATTCTACCTTCGGTTAATTCTTTAGAATAAAGACCTAATTCTTCTAAATATTTAATTAGTTTTTCACTATTATAAATATCTAAAGTTGGTTTAACAAATTTAGGATTATTATATTTCTTATTATCAACATTGATATTAGTGAAATTACATTTACCATTACCAGTAGCTAAGATCTTTTTACCAATCTTTTCTAATCTTTCAAGAATGATAACTTCACTATTTGGTATTAATTGTTTAAGACGGATGCTGGAAATAATTCCTGATGCTCCGCCACCAATGATTACAATTTTCATGATTTTGCTCCTACATAGTTATTTAATTATATCAAAAAAAGAAAGTATTTGCAATTGTTTATCGTTTTAGATTTTTTTTGATATAATAGTATTAGATTAATTTTAGAATCTAGGTGATAAATTGGCTAAAAGTAGAATCAATAATTTTGCGGTAAGACTAATTGAAAAATATCAAAAAGATAAACCACCATATAAGAATGGACGTTGTATCCATTATCCTTGTTGTTCTTCTTATGCAAAAGAATGCTATCAAAAATTTAATTTCTTTAAAGCATCTTTTTTAAGTTTTAAAAGAATTCTCTTTTGTACTCCTTTAAATAAAAAAGTATATGATCCCGTACCTTATACTAAAGAAGAAAAGAAATTAAATAAATGTTTAGATGAAGAAGCTTTAAAGATTAAAGATATTTTAATTGATCATTATCATAAATATCCCCTAATGCAATTAGATGATTTTTTTAAATTAATTTATCAAAATAATTTTGGACCTAATCACTTAAATTTAGAAAAAGTTAAAAGCTATTTAGATGATGAAATAGATCATATTAATAAAGAAAATGAAAAAATTGAAGATATCGGTAATGGATATGTAAGATTATATTTATCATCATTTAGTAATTCATCTCTAATATCTAAATATCTCATTCAATCAAAGATCGAAGTTAATGATCATATATATCCATTATTCTACCGAAAATTAGCAATCTTAAATAAACTAATTAATAAAAGAATTATTAAATTAAAGAAGAAAGAAAGTAGCAAGAGAATTAAAGAATATATATTTAGTTTAGATTATGAAGTTCATCATTCTGATATTTATAAATTAAATTATAATCCCCATTATCGAATTATTAAAAAAGAATATATAGAATATTTAAAATGAGTTCTAATATTAAAATTAGAACTCTTTTTCTATTTTATATAAATCTTAGGATTAGATCTTATTTCATTTACAATATTTAATAATTCTTGGTAAGTTGTAACTTTAGTAATCAATACTTTATATGGTTTAGTATTCATTAATTGTTTTAAATACCAGCCTCCATGAGTACGCATTTCAATCATAGAAGTTGACTCATTCTTTATTTTCATTAAAGAAGAGGCATGCAGAAGAATCATATCGAGTACTTCATCTTTAGTTAGAGGTGTAATCATTTGATGATTTAATTCTTCATTTAACATTCTAAAAATCCAAGGATTACCTAGTGCAGCTCTACCAATCATTACCGCATCTACTCCAAGCTCTTTCATTCTAAGATATGAACTATAATCAATAATATCACCATTACCAATAACGGGAATATTGACACTATTTCTAACCATCTTAATATGATCTAAATTAACACTGCCTGTATAAAAATCACTCCTGCATCTCCCATGAATAGTAATAAATGATCCGCCAGCTTTTTCAATCATTTTAGCTACTTTATCGCAATTAATACTATTATGATCCCAACCACTTCTTATTTTACAAGAAATGGGAATATCTAAATTATCGGTTAAAATTCTAACAATTGAATAGATTTTATCAGGATCCTTTAATAGAGCTGATCCACTTCCATTAGCAACAATTTTTTTCATTGGACATCCCATATTAAGATCAATGAAATCAGGTTTTTCATGTTTTAAGACGAGCTTTGATGCAGCAAGAAGAGTATCTGGTTCACTACCAAATAATTGAAGACCAATAGGATGTTCATCATCATCGATTTTAATCATATCTAAGGTCTTTTTATTTTCAAATAAAAGTCCTTTATCACTGATCATATCGGTAATTACTAAGGATGCTCCCATTTTTAATGCAATCTTACGATATGCTTGATCAGTAACACCAGCCATTGGAGCTAAGATAAATGGGGATTTTAATTCAATATTTCCTAATTTCAATTCTTCACCTCTTTTATAAAAAAGAATAGTTATACTTAGGTAGGACTATTCTTTTTCTTCTTCATTTACATTTATTTTATTATATTCTATATCGATTGTTTCTTTAGATACTTGTTTATTTAAGAAGATTAATGCTATTAAATTTGGTATTGCCATTAAAGCATTACAAATATCAGCTAAACTCCAAATAATTTCTACTTTTAAAAATGATCCAAATAAAACAGCTATTAAGAATATAGCTAAATAAATCTTTTCAGCTATTTTATTATTATTAGTTAAATATGCTAAACATTTAGCACCATATAGATTCCATCCAATAATTGTCGTAAACGCAAAGAAAGTAATACAGAATAATAAAATTATTGATGAAATGATTGGTGGGAATGGAAGACCAGTTTGGAATGCATAATTACTAATATTTAAACCATTCAAGCCTTGATTATATGCGCCAGTTAAAACAATGATTAAACCAGTCATTACACAAATAATAATAGTTACAATCATTCCACCCATTGATATTAATCCTTCTTTTACTGGATCATCAATTTGTGATTCTGCTAATGCAATCGGAGTAGAACCTAGACCTGCTTCATTCGCAAAGATTCCTTTTTGAACACCAGCAGTCACAGCTCGGTATATTGTATAACCACCAACTCCTCCCGCAATCGATGCAGGATTAAAGGCGCCAACAACAATTTCTTTAAATGCATTAGGAACTGCTGTAATATTAATACATAAAATAAGTAGACATACTAGAATATATAATACAGCCATAAATGGTACAATATATTCACATACTTTTGAGATACTTTTTACTCCACCAATTAAAACAAGGGATGCAAAGAAAGTAATCAAAATTCCAATTACTAATTGAATGGAAGTAACTGGACTACCAAAGATATTAAAAATTACCTCAGTTTCAAAAATATTAGTAAAAGCTGATGTAATACCATTGGATTGAGTCATAGTACCAATTCCAATAGCACAAGCTACTGCACCAAATAAAGCAAATAATTTAGCTAAGAATTTAAATTTAGCACCCATTCCATATTCAATATAAGCAAATGGGCCACCAATTACTTCGCCATTATCTAATATTCTACGATATTTTATCGCAAGAAATCCTTCCGAATACTTAGTTGCAAGACCAATTAATGATATTAATGCCATCCAGAATAAAGCTCCTGGACCACCACCACTATTACCCGCAATAGATGAAGAAATGATTAAGGCTGACGCAACTCCAATAATATTACCTGTTCCAATGGTTGCAGATAAGGAGATGCATAAAGCACCAAAGCTTGATACTTCACCATTACCCTTAGTTTTAGAAATCATTAATTTTAAAGCTTTACCAATTCTTCGGAATTGAATTCCTCGAAGTTTAAAAGTATATAGAAATCCAGTTATAATAATTAGAATAATAATCGGAATATATATATAACTAGATATCTTTAGTAAAACTTCATTCATATAATTCCTCAATTATTCTATTTCAACAGGGATAGTTAGTTTAATAGATCCTTCTTTTATTTCTAATTTTAAATTTTCATAACCTTCAATTTTTGCGTCTAAATCAACTTTGTGATTTTGATATGCAATATATAAGGCAATAATCTTACCAGCTAAACTTCCAATAAAGCCATCTTCTTCAGTATAAGTAGTAACATTAATGATATCATCATTAGCCATTACTAAATCAACATAAGTTTTTTCATATAAACTGTATGTCGCAAGGAATTTAGCGTTGACAAGACTATTTAAATTCTTTGTAAAATAGACAACATGTCCTTCATATAATTTCATTGTATATATTGGATAACATGTAATATCATTACAGATATGATCTTCAAAATATTGTAAGTTATTAAATTCTAATGTAACTTCATTATTTTTGATTTTTTTTAATTGTTCAATAACAAATGCTTCAAATTCTGTACTTGGTTTTTTATCTAAATCAAATATACGGTCTAAAACGCGATATTTCATATATTCCTCTTTCAATGAAAAAATCTTAACTTAAGTCCCCCCACCCACAAGCAACAAAAGTTTAAGGCTGCTTCAATCACGACCTGACCTGGTTCGCTATGCGGCCTTGGATGAAGGTACTTAAATTAAGATTTATTCAAGTAAGTTCTCCTTACAATTATATTATACTCTTATTAGTCATTCATTTCAAGAAAATGGTTTTAGTGTCTTAAAGATTTAAAGAAATCTTTCATTAATTTACTACATCTTTCTTCCATTACTAATTCTGTAATTTCTAGATGATGATTAAAGGGATAATTATTGAGATTAATAATACTACCAAATGCTCCAAATTTAGGCTCTTTTGTGGCATATACTAATCTTTTAATTCTTGATGAAAGAATTGCTCCTGCACACATAGCGCATGGTTCACATGTTACATACATTATAAGATTATCTAATTGCCAATGTCCTAATTTCTTATTAGCCTTCTTGATTGCATTGATTTCCGCATGGCTAATTACTAATTGATCTTTTTCTTTAGTATTATAGGCTCGAGCTATTATATTAGTTCCATCAGTGATAATACAACCAATTGGTACTTCACCGTTTCTATATGCTTTCTTAGCTTCAAGAAAAGCTTTATTCATGAAATATTCATCATTTAGTATCATTATTATTTTCCTATTTCATGACAAAAACGGCATCTTGCTTCATAATTTTCACTAGCTCCAACAAGGATTGTTGGATCATTATATCTAGCAGGTTTACCATTAATTAATCTTTGAGTACGAGTAGCGGGGGCTCCACATTTAACACAAATAGCATTTAATTTAGTAACAAATTCTGCTCTAGCAAGAAGTTCTGGCATAATACCAAATGGCTCTCCTCTAAAATCCATATCAAGTCCAGCACAGATTACTCTTACGCCGTTATTTGCAAGTAATTCTACTAGATCGATTAATCCTTTATCAAAGAATTGTGCTTCATCAAATGCTACCGCATAGGGATATTTATCTAGATATTTCTTTACTTCTTCACTATTTTCAACAACAATAGCATTAGTACGATTATTTTTATGGGATACTACTTCTTCTTTACTATAACGATTATCAATTTTAGGTTTGAAGACAATTACTTCTTTTCTTGCATATTTAATACGATTAATTCTTCTAATTAATTCTTCGGTTTTCCCCGCAAACATACAGCCACATATTACTTCAATCCAGCCATCTTTATTTCTTCTAATATCCATATTATTACTATCTCCTATTATTAATATTATACTATAATTATAATAATTATACAAAAATAAAACTTTTATAAATTTTTTTAGTATAATATAAGTAATTAATAGGTGATAAATATGGATTATAAATTTTTAGAAATATATGATAGCTTTTTTACTAAGCATCTTAGTTTCCATGATTTTATGAATGAAATGGATGATTATATTGATAACGCAAGTAATGATGAATTACAATATCTCTATGATTATACAACTGATTATCCATTTTTTGAATTTGATAAAGATATGGTTATGTTAACATATATCTATTTATGGATGATTCCTAATCGAATGAATCTAAATTATCCTTTAAGTGGAGCAGATAATATGTATCTTAGCTTTATTAGGAGTTTAAAAGAAGATTGTAAAATTACAGGTGATGTAGAACTTATCAGTGATAATTTTATGAATATGATATATATAATTAATAATTATTATCTAATCTTAAATATTTCGGATATTGATCTTAATATTAGTTTACCTAATGAATTAATTAATAAAAAAGCATTTTGTATAAATTGTAATGAAGAATTAGAGTTAAAAAATACTATTGAACTTTATCCATATGGCTTTATGATCTTAGAGATAATAAAAAATAACTAGAAATCATTTAAAATGATTTCTAGTTTTTATTTTAATGTCTCTTATATAGAATAAATATTAATGAGAATAATGATAAAACTGATAATAAATTAATTATTACTGTACTACTATTACATCCACTATCTTCATCTTTATCTGGAGTAGGTGAAGGCATTGGTGTAGGTGCAGCCGCATTAAACTCATCAACAAAATCTTTTAATAACTTATCTAATGCTTCAATAGATAAAGTCTTATCCGCAAGATTTAAATATTTATCAATAATAGCTTGTTGTTCATCACAATTAGCTACAGAATATTTAATAGTTCTAGAAATAGATTCTTTCTTTTTATATAAATTATCTAATTCTAATTTTAATGCGTCAATATTATCTTCTACTTCTTTAATGAATTCTGTTTCATCATTTAAGAATTGTTCTTTATCTCTAAAAGTAATTGCGTTAATAAAATTTTGTACTTGTTCTAAATAATATGATTCATAGAATTTAACTGCTTTATCATTCTCTATGTAATAATTAGCAGATGCTTCACGATCTTCTTTAAATAGCTTAAATTTAGCCTCATATTCAGCTTTAAAGTTCTCTACATTATTTAATTTATTTAATGCAGAATTTAAATAATTAGTAATCTCTGATTTACCGATTGCGTTTGTAATATCATTATTTCCTTCATTATAATAATCATATAATAAACGAATATTAGCTGAAGTATAATATGATTTATCAATAGCATCATAAGCTTGCTTTAGTCTAGTTTTAGCATCTTCTTTTAATGGACTAAGTTCTGCATCAATTAGCGGAAGATTATCAATGAAAGCAAGATAATTAGCTTTTAATTGTTCTACTTCAAGTTTAGTTGTTGCATCATTGATATCATTAGTTAATTTTTGAATAGCAGTTCTAATTTCTGATCTTCTTTCTAATGAATAATTTTTTAAATCAGCATAAGCTACAGCAGCATCATAATTAGTCTTCTTTTCATTAAATAATTCTAATTTAGCAAGATATGTATTATAATTAGTAACTTTAGTTTTATATTCATCATCTAACGCATCATATAAATCACCAATTAGATTTAATTTACCTTCATCATTTAAAGTAATAACCGCTGGTAATTCATCAATCTTATCAATTACATTTTGGTAATTAGAGCTTGATGCGTCAATATTATAAGTTTTACCGATTACATTTGCTTTATTAACTACCGCAACATAATATGTATAATCCATAATATCATCTAATTCAATACTATTATTAGTACCATAATAATATACTTGATTGATATCATCTTTATTTAATGCTTCATTATTCTTTACTTTATAAACAATGTAACTTCTAGCATCATCTACCTTATCAAAGGAAAGAATATTTCCGCTTACTTTTACATTTTTAGGAGAAAGTGTTGGAACAATATCTTTATAATATTGTTTTTCATCACATGGAATCTTTACTTTATTATAATCATTCTTTAAAAGATTTACTCCTCTTCTAATGATTTCATTAGATGATGTTAAATAATTATAGCTATATAATGAATAACCACCAATTTCATTATACATTAAAGCATTTAATAATTGGTCTCTAATTTCATTACTATTAGCTCCCCAGCCACCACTATTATTTTCAGCCATGTAGTAACCCATACCTAAATATAGATTAACATTACGATTCTTAACAGCCCAGCTCCACCAACGAGAAAGGCTAGCATATGATGCGACATTTAATTCAATTGACCAATATGTTTGCGGCATAATATAATCAATCCATTCATTATTGATCCATTTTAAAGTATCGGCATATAAATAGCTTCCATAATGGGCAAAGCCACTAGTATTAGAATATAATGGAGCTTTTAAGCTACCATCAGCATTATAACTAGGAGATGCAACATAACCACCATTACGATAAATACCAGTTGGCGCAATACCTAATTGAACAAGTTTACCAGTATCTTGGTAATGTTTTCTTAATGCTTTGGATAATTTTTCAATAAAAGTATCTACTTGTTTTCTTCTAAAATCTTCAACACTTAAATTATCAGTATTGTAAATAGCTCGAGTAGCTGAATCATCGATACCATCAATATAGAAATAATCATCAAAATGAATAGCATCAATATCATAATTATTAGCAAGTTCCATACATGTATCAACTAAGAATTGTTGAACATTAGGAAGACCTGGATTTAGAATTGTCCCTGAGCCATTAGATAATAAATTATCAGGATTTGATGCAGGATTTGATGCAGGATATGATCCAGATACATAACGATCAAGAACACGATATGGATTCATCCACGCATGAAATTCAATTGCTCTTTTATGACATTCATCAATTAAATATTCAATAGGATCAAATTCATCAAAATCACAATTAGCTACGAAAGTTGCTTTAGGATTAAGTGTTGATTTATATAATGCATTATTATGAGTACGAACATGATAAATCAAACAATTTAATCCATATTCTTCAAGTCTATCTAACATTGTCTTAACATTAGCCATCCATTTATCTTTAGTTGTAAAATTTGGAATAGAACCAACAAAATTAGATGCCCATGTAGCTCTTAATCTTTGAGTAGGATAAGTATATTCTGTTAAACGATATACCTTTTCACTACTATTACGATAAGTTACAGATGTTCCATCATCTCTTAATACTAAAGTAGTTTCATTGCTAGCCTCAAGCTTAAAATTTGGTTTAACTAATGTAAGAGTGAATATAGATATTAATAAAATAATCAAAAATATTTTTTTCATAATTAATTCCTTTATAATTAATTCATTTTTATATCATTAATATTATATCATATTTTCTTCTATTTTTCTAGATTTAAATATAAAAAAGCTGATATTATTATCAATAATATCAGTTTATTATTATCAGTAATAATATCAGTTATTCTTCATCATAATAAGTATTATGATATTTATCAATAATTATGTCAATCTTTACATCACTATTTAATAATTTAAAATAGGCATTTTTTAATTCCTTCTTTAAATTATTTAAATCAATATTATTATCATTAATTACTAAATCAAAATGAATAAAATAAGGATCTTTATGATACTGGAAATCATGAAATGTAATATTAGGATTAATATCATTTAAGACACTGTTTGTAATATCAATCAATTTATTAGCTAATTCATCTCTTTGATATGGATCCATATGAATAGTTAAGTTAATCTTATATTTTTCTAGAAAATCTTTTTCAATTTGATCAATGATATTATGACCTTCAAGAACTGATAAGGTTGCGTCTATTTCAATATGAACGGTAACAAAAGATACTTTAGGACCATAATTATGAATGATAAGATCATGTACTCCTAATACATTAGGATAAGCTTTTATCATATCCATGATTTTATTTATTTCTTCTTTTGTTGGATTAGTTCCAATTAATGGTTGAATAACATCTTTTGTTGATAAGATACCAGAAATGATAATATAGCTACTTATTAAGATACCCATTAAACTATCTAGATTAATTCTATTATTAGTTGTTTGATATAGAATAATTGTAATTAATACGCCAGTAGTTGTAATGATATCATTGAATGAATCTTTCTTATCCATTCTTATAGCATCACTATGAATTCTTTTTTCAATGGAATTATATAAGAAGAATTGAAATAATTTAATTAAAATGGAAAAGATTAAAATAATA
>ONHH01000073.1 GCA_900317575.1 uncultured Bacillota bacterium
CTCCTATCCATAAATCACTGCCTGTTTCACCAGCAATTGCATTAGAAACTAATTGAGCACCGCCTCCAATAACGACAGCTGCAGATACTATTCGTAGTCACAATAATCTGCAAAAAGCATTAAACCATTAGAAACATTTTGATTTGAATCAATCGCATCAATACTTTCTAATTGCTTAAGCGTTATAAAAAGCTGATTATTATGTCTTTCTTGATATAATTCTTGAAGACCATCAAACGAAAATTCAAAATAGTTTCTGTTTGTAAATTGTGTATCAAATGGTTTTCTTTTGCTTGATAATACAAGTTCTTCTACCTGTTCTCCATGAGCAATAACACTTTGTCCTTCACGCCTTATATAAATAACATCCTGTTCATCGCTTCTCGTCATCCAAACAGGAGTATTATCATTTCTAAACACTATTACTTCTAGAATATATAGTTCATCTTCAATCTTAATCTTGTTATAATCAAATCTAATATGAGGATGTAATTTTTTATCACACATATCATTTATATATAAAATTTCATTTTTTACTTGTTCTCTAGTCAGACCAATTGGATTCTCGTCATCATCGACACCAAAAAACACTTTTCCACCATCAGTATTAGCAAAAGCAGCAATTTCCTTTAACCATTTTTCGTAATTTTTGTGTGAAACAATTTCTTTAAATTCGATTTTTTTTGTCTCAAATTCCTCATAATTGATATATTCTTTAAAATCCATAGTATAGTCTCCTTTTACTAATATGATTATACCATAGTTATTAACAAAAATCAAGTTACTTGTATGGTTACTTGTATGGTTACTTGTATGGTAAATAAAAAATTACGACAAATTCTGCCGTAATTTCGCTTAACATATCTGGAGCAAGTGACGAGAATCGAACTCGCATATCCAGCTTGGAAGGCTGGAGTTCTGCCATTGAACTACACCTGCATGGTCGGGACTGCAGGATTCGAACCTGTGACCCTCTGGTCCCAAACCAGATGCTCTACCAAGCTGAGCTAAGTCCCGAATAATTTTAAAAAATGGCACGCCAGATAGGACTCGAACCCACAACCCCTTGATCCGTAGTCAAGTATTCTATCCAATTGAACTACTGGCGCATGTTATAAATGGCGGTTCCAACGAGGCTCGAACTCGCGATCTCCAGTGTGACAGACTGACATGTTAACCAACTACACCATGGAACCCTAAAAAAATGGTGCGGGTGACAGGAGTTGAACCTGCACTCCGAAGAACTAGATCCTAAGTCTAGCGCGTCTGCCAATTTCGCCACACCCGCATTTTTTTAAGAAATGTATGTTCCTTACTGAACGCTCTAATATTATAGCATATTTCCTCAAATCAATCAAGTAATTTGATTATATGATTTATAATAAAAAATCTAGAAGGAATGACCTTCTAGATTAATTATTATTTCTTTTTTAGGATTACTGCAAAGATTGTTAATATTGAAAGTAGACTAATAAATAATTCAGCACTCTTTTTACCACACTTCTTTTTAGAAGGAGTTTCTTCACTTGGTGTATTATCAATTACTTTTAATGGTATATTAATATCCATATATAAGGTATCATTAGGATCACTTCTTAAATCATAACGCATACTTAATACAAAATTAGGTTCAGTTACTTGCGAATCTGCGATAAAGGTTGAACCAACTAATCCACTTGTTTCAACAAAATCTCCTTCAAAATCAATTGTTAAATAAAGTATTGTATTATATGGATCACTAACATTATAATTAATTCTATATCCACCATCTACTTTTTCATAATTAACTATATTTACTATAGGTTTTGGATCTCCAGTTTTAAAATGAACTTTTGCTGATGCACCATCAATTACGGTTTCATTATACTTTAATTGATATTTAATATAAACATCATATTCTGATTGAGGATTTAAATTATCAAATTTAAATGATCCATCTTGAATATCCATTTCTTTTTCATTGCCATTTTTATCAACTAAACAAGCTTTAGTATTATCCATTATCATATCTTTAATGCTTGATGTATAATTAAATGAAGCTTCCACATCATTTACTTTATCAATATATGTTTTTGCTCCTGGAGCAACAACTAAGATAGCATTAGATACTGTTCTTTCACTTCCATCGCTTGGACTATTAACTACATCAAAATCTCCAAATTCATTACGGATGATCATTGTAGTTGATCCACCACCATCAACATTATAGCCATCAACACAACCATAATACTTTAAAATAGCAGTCATTTCTTCATAGCCAACACCAGTCATTCCATTAATTTGTTGACGGCCATCAGAAGTAAATAAGGAAATTGTACCATCTTTCTTTTTACCAATATAAGTTCTTGGATGACGATAATCAGTTATAGCTTCTAGATTTTCTGGTGCTTCTCCATTTTTAAGTAAAGTTACACCACCGCCTGTAATATCCGTACAATTTTCATAATCACCAATTACATTTTGTTGAATTCTTATTTTAGTATCTAATTGTAATTTACTAATTATATCTTCATTATTTGTAACAATTGAAAATTGACCAATATTTAATTGCATTGATTCATTGATATTTGATATCAATCCTTTAGCAAAGATATGATCTTTATCATCAGGATAACAACGTTCTGCAAGCTTTACCGTAAAACTATTAGTATTAGGAATAGTAGGTTTATATTCTAAACGAATAGTTTTATCTTCATTCCAATAAGGATATCCAAAATATAAACTTACTTCATCTCCAGTTGGTTCTTCATTAAATTTATCAATAGCTACTTCAATAATAGATTCATCTTTATTATTATAAATAGTTAGATAATGTTGATCAGTTATTTGATATAATGCATCACCAATTACAGAATTAGTGGTACCATCATTAGTAAAACCAATTTGTTTATGACTAACTGTACTATGTCCTTCAGCTCTTACTAAATCTCCTTGATTCATAGCAGCTGAAGTTGTCGATCCCGCATATAATTGTTTAGAATCTATATCAAAGAAATCTCCATTAACAGCTGCTAAAACAATCCAACCTGGATTATTTTTTTCATAGTCTTTTGCAAGATATTTAACTGTTTGTCTTACCCATCTGGTATTAGATTGAAAAGTCCAATTAATTACTTTTACAATTTTATTTGATGGAATATTTAAAACATTCGTTACTTGTGGATCAAGATTTATAGCTGGAGTAAGTAAACTTTCTGATTTAGATAAAGCTTCATCACGAATATGTTCAATTCCAAAAGCGAGCTTGTCTTGATTAGTTCTTTTTACAACTTGATAACTACTCTTATTAACAACTACTTCTTCTTTATTAAATTCTAAAGAATCAGCTTTAAGATTAATAAAAGGAATCAATAAAAAAAACGCAAAAATTAAAATAATTATTTTTTTCATATTAGTACCTCTTATATTTATATTATAACATAACTAATAAAAAAAATAAAGGCATTACGCCTTTATAATCATCCCTTGCTGGAATATTTTCCGTCAAAAGTAGTTACAACAATTTTATCTCCTTGTTCTACGAACATTGGAACTTTAACAACTAAACCAGTTTCAATTGTTACTTCTTTCATTGCGTTAGTAGCTGTATTACCAGATACAGCTGGTGCTGCTTCAGTTACTTCAAATGTCATCTTTTCAGGAAGATTTACACCAAGAATTTCATCACCATAGAAAACAATTTCTAATTGTTGTCCTTCTAATAAGAATTTCTTTTCCCATTCAAGACGTTCTTCAGGAATTTCTACTTGATCATAAGTTTCTAAATCCATGAAACAATAAGTTTCACCACCATAAAGATATTGCATCTTCTTTTTTTCAACGATGGCTTGTTCCATCTTTTCACCAGCAGTGAAAGTTATTTCATTGATATTTCCTGTTCTTAAATTTCTTAATTTAGTTCTAACGAAAGCTCCACCTTTTCCAGGTTTAACATGTTGGAATTCAATAATTTGATAAATTGAATTATTATATAGAATTGTCATACCTGTTTTAAAATCTGCAGTTGAAATTGACATACTATCCCTCCTATCTATGGTATTATAGCAAATTTATTCTTTTTTTTCAAGTTATATATTTATTTTTTTGATATAATATGAAATAGATGGTGAATAATATGAAAAAAATTATTAAACTAAATAATCAAGGATTTTGTTATGGTGTTACCCATGCTATTGAAATAGCAATTGCAGCATCTAAGAATGAAAGCTATCCTAAACCAATTTATTTATTAGGAGATATCGTTCATAATAAACATATTTCCCTCCTACTTGATAAATTAGGTATTATTACTATTAAAGGTAATAATCGACTTCAAATGCTTGATCAAGTAGAAGATTATAAAACTGTTATCTTTTCTGCTCATGGTGTAAGTGATAAAGTTAAAGAAAAAGCTAAAAGAAAACATTTAGTTATTGTTGACGCAATCTGTCCTTATGTAGAAAAGACAGTTAATTTAATGAAGGATGAACTTAATAAAGGTAATGAAATAATCTATATTGGTAAAGAAAATCATCCAGAAACAGAAGCTGCTTTAGAATTGAGTGAACATGTTCATCTAATTCAATCAAAAGCTGATTTTGATAATTCTTTTATTGATAAAAATATTAAAATTGCTAATCAAACAACAATGTCTAAATATGATATTGAATTATTATGTAATGAAATATTGTCTTATTACCCTAAAGCTCAGGTTTTAGATATGGTATGCAAAGTAACTGAAAAAAGACAGGATGAATTAAAAACAACAATTGATAAATTAAATAATAGTTTAATTATTATTATTGGTGATAAAAATTCCAATAATTCAACTAAATTATATGAACTAGCAAAAAGATCAATAAATAATTATAGTGTCTTTATTGAATCAATTAATGATCTTGATTTATCAATTGTAAGAAAATATGATACCATTGTAATTGCTAGTGGAACATCTACTCCTATAGTATTAATTAATGAAGTAGAAGAAACAATTAAAAATATTGATAATATCAAAGAAGATTATATTAAATCTAATATTCAATTAGATGATTATTTAAAGTAAAAAAGTCAAAAGATTCATTCTTTTGACTTTTATTGTTATTATCCTTCTTTTTCATCCTTACGTCTAAACATAATTACTGGAACTTCTAATTCTTCTTTAGTTAATCCCGCATGAGCAGCTTTAAAAGTATTTTCATTTACTTCTTCTACAAAGAAATAAATATCTTTAGCTATTGCGGTAAAATCGCCCATAGCATATTTAATAATATGATGAGGATTACCAGTTCCAAATAATTTAGCTTTAAGAATTTCATCTTTAGAATATAAATCGAAATATTCACCAAAATATTTATTGAATAATTCTTTAAATTCTTCTTTTCGATTTTGTTTTACGTAGAATTGAGCACATCTACCTTCTCCCGCAAAATCTTTTCTTAAAGTATCTTTAAAGTCTGGATAGTTCTTAAGTTCAAATGGTTCAACATCAATTAATCCATGATCTGCTAATACAAAGATAATTGTATTATCAGGAATTTCTGAACCTAATTGTTCAATCTTTTCTTCAAATTGATGAAGTAATACTTTAGTAACTGAACTATTTACTCCATATTCATGAATAGTTTTATCAGGATCATCCCAATATAAATAAGTAAAATTAGTTTCATCTTTATTTAAGATTTCTTTTAATTTTAAGATTGCTTCATCAAATGTTTCACAAGGATTTTCCGCAAAGCTAGGTCCAATATTATAACTCTTTGCTCTTTTTAATCCAGTATAGAATGGTTGAGTTGGAACTAAATCTTGAACATTAAATTTAGTAAAGTCTTCACCGGTCTTATATACTTTATTTTGAAATAAGATTAATGAAGGATCTTCATCATTTAAATATTCATGCCATCCTAACCATCCACTTTCAATAGGGGCTTTACCAGTTTGAAGAGCTGTAACAGCTGCAGCAGTTGTTGGTGGAAAGACACTATTTAATTTCATAATTTGATGAGTTTTAAAAACACTTCCATTTGATAAATCATCTTCAACAATTTGATATCCCATTCCATCAAGTAAGATTACCGCAACATGACGATATTTTCTTGACAAAAGATAATCAGTTAATGCATGTGAAGGATAAGATGATGATAGACCGTAATATTTCATCAATGATGATGAGAAATTTACAATACTATTTTTATAATTTACTTTACCAATATTAGCCATTTTATTACTCCGATTTTAATTTAGACTAGAATAAATTATAACAAATAATTTATCTTTTTTCTAATCTAATGCTACTTATTATTTTCTTAATTCTATTTTATACATATATGCTAGTGTTGATAGAATTTTTTTCATTTTTGCGTTAATGATTTCATCTGTTAAAGTTTCATCAGATTGAAGAGTAATTCTTACCGCAACACTCTTCTTATCTTTATCAATATGTTCTCCTTCATATAAATCAAAGACATCAACATCTTTAATTAACTTCTTATCACAATTATAAATTGTTTCAATTACTTCTCCAACCGCTTGATCTTTATTCATTACTAATGCTAGGTCTCTTTCAACTGCAGGGACTTTTGCAATCGGAGTAAAGATTGTAGTTAGATGTTCTAATTTAAACAATTCTTCAAGATTAATTTCAAATACATATGATGGAAGAATATCTAATTCTTTAGTAAGTAATGGATGTATTTCACCAATATAACCAATTACTTTCTTATTATAAACTATTTCTGCACTACGGCCTGGATGAAGTTCTTTACAATTGTCTTTTAATGGTTGATATTTTACTTTAATGCCAATTCTTTGAAATAATACTTCTAAGATTCCTTTGACATAATAGAAATCAACTTGTTCTTTCTTTGCTTTCCAAGAAATACTTGATTCATTTCCTTGGAATAAGCCAGCTAGATGCTTTTCTTCATGATATTCATCATTCTTTTTATAATAAGTTTCACCTATTTCAAATAGATTTAAATCAACAATTGATCTTGCATTATTATATCTTGCAACTTCAAGAAGTGATGATGATAAATTACGTCTCAATATTGAATGTTCTTCAGTCATTGGATGAAGTAATTCAATTTCTTCCATTGAATCATCATATAATACTTTAAATTGATTACTCATCTTAGGCGCAACAAGTGAATATGTAATTGTTTCTGATAAGCCAAGGCCAATTAAAACATTTCTGGCATTCTTTTGAATTCTTTCAGAATTAGATAATTCTGATTGAACACTCATTTGTGGAAGCGTTTCTTTTAATTTATCATAGCCATAAATTCTTGCGATTTCTTCAACTAAATCTTGTTTAATCTTAACATCCATTCTTCTATTAGGTACAAAGACATCTAAATGATTATCTTTTTCTTCAACTTTAAAATCTAAAGATAGACAGATATCTTTAATTTCTTTATTAGAAATCTTAATACCTAAATATTTTTCTAGATATGCTTCATCAATACTAATTAAAGTATCTTCAATATAGCTAGTTCCTTCATGAACATAACCTTTAGTAATTTTTGCTTCAGCATATTTTTCAAGGAGATAGCAAGCATAATTAATGGCATTTAAGCTATTATTTAAATCAACGCCTCTTTCATATCTAGTACTTGATTCACTTCTTAATCCTAATCTTGATGAAGTTTTACGAATGGTTAGCGGATCAAATACAGCACATTCAAGAACTATATTCTTTGTATTATCAGTTACTTCACTATCTAAGCCACCCATTACCCCCGCAAGACAAACACCTTGTTTACCATCAGTGATTAATAAATCAGTATCTAATAGAGTTCTTTCAATATTATCAAGAGTTGTAATCTTTTCATTATTCTTAGCATTTCTTACAACAATCTTATTTCCTAATTTTTCTTGATCAAATGCATGTAATGGTTGACCAAATAACATTAATACATAATTAGTAATATCTACGACATTATTGATAGGTCTAATACCACTAGCAATTAAACGAGCTTTTATAAATTGTGGAGATTCTTTGATAACTACATCTTTAATTACTCTTGCATAATATGATAAGCATTTATCAGATTCTAATTTAACACTGATTTCATCTTTAGTTTCAAGATCTATTTCTTTAAAATCAGCTTTAAATGGAATAAGCTCACTCTTATACATTGCTTTAACATCATGAGCAACTCCTAACATACTCATTAAATCTAGACGATTAGGAGTTAGTGATAATTCAATTAAATAATCATCAAAGCCTAAATATTTTAACGCATCTTCTCCAGGTACTGCATCATCCTTTAAATAATAAATACCTTTTTGATAAGCTTCTGGAACATATTTATTTTCAATACCTAATTCTTGTAACGAACAGATCATACCATTAGATTCAACACCTCTAATAGCAGCTTTCTTAATTGTTCCTCCAGGAAGAATTGCGCCAGGAATAGCTACAATAACTTTAATACCTGCTTTAACGTTAGGAGCACCACAAATGATTTGTTCTACTTTAGTGCCAAGATTTACTTGACAAATATGTAAATGATCAGAATTAGGATGATTTACACATTCTAATACTTCACCTACAACTAGGGAAGTTGTGTTAACCATTTTATTAAATGTTTCTACTTCACATGAATATAAGCTCATTTCTGTACTTAATTTAATAGGATCAACATTTAATTTAACTAAATCTTTTAACCAATTATAAGATACGATCATATTAGTTTTCTCCTTTAAATTGATTTAAGAATCTTTGATCATTGAGATAGAAATTACGAATATCATCAATACCATGACGCATCATAGTTGCTCTTTCAATACCAATACCAAACGCAAAGCCTTGATAAACTTCTGGATCATATCCAGCTTCTCTTAAGACATTAGGGTGAACCATTCCAGCACCTAATAATTCAATCCAACCAGAATGCTTACAAATAGGGCATCCTGAGCCTCCACATTTAAAGCAGCTTACATCTACTTCAACACTAGGTTCAGTAAATGGGAAATATGATGGTTTAAATCTAATCTTAAGGGATGAACCAAACATCTTCTTAACAAATAATTCTAATGTACCTTTAAGATCTGACATTGTAATATTTTTATCAACAACTAATCCTTCAAATTGCATGAATTGATGAGAATGAGTTGCGTCATCATCATCACGACGATATACTTTACCTGGAGCAAGAATTTTAACTGGTTCTCCTTTTTTCTTGAGTAAGGTTCTTACTTGAACTGGTGAAGTTTGAGTTCTCATTAAATAATTTTCAGTAATATAGAATGAATCTTGCATATCACGAGCTGGATGTCCTTTAGGAACATTCAACATTTCAAAATTAAATTTATCAATTTCTACTTCTGGTCCATCCGCAATACTATATCCCATACCCATAAAAATTTCTTCTACTTCTTCAATCGTTCTAGTTAATGGATGCATTGTTCCTACTTTGAAAGTTTTACCAGGTAAGCTTACATCTATTCTTTCATTTTGTAAACGATAATTAATAGCAGCTTCTTCTAATTCTTTACGACGAGCATTGATAGATTCTTCAATTCTAGTTTTAACTTCATTAGCTTTCTTACCAATAATTTTCTTTTGTTCAATCGCAAGATTAGCCATCATCTTCAAAATGTCACTAAGAGGGCTCTTTTTACCAGTATAAAAAGATCTTAAATCATTTAAATCATTTTGATTCTTAGCTTCATTTACTTTAGATAATGCATCTTTTTCAATTAATTGTAATTGTTCTTCCTCTTTCATATTTCCTCCAAATAAAAAAATCCTTAGATTAAAAATCTAAGGACGAATTTTTCGCGGTACCACCTTAGTTCTAGAATAATATTCTAGCCCTCATTAAACCTTTAACGCAAGTTATGCGGATTTGATTAGAATCACTCCTAAGGCGAACCCTTCAATAATGATTAATTTAAAACTTTCACCAATGTTTTAATCTCTAAGAATAATCAATTATTTACTTTTCCTTAATCTTCGTTTTATATATCATATATATTATAGCATTATTTTTTATTTAATTCAATTAAATTGTTTTTGATACCAGTTAGGGTAAGATTCTAAAATTATTTCTTTTTTAGTTACTGGATGAATGAATTCTAAATGATAACTATGGAGATGTAAAATACCATCCTCGGCTTTTGTGCCATATAATTCATCACCAATGATAGGAGATCCTAAATAATTAAAATGAAGGCGTAATTGATGAGTTTTACCTGTACAAAGTAGAGCATCAATAATTGAATGATTATTTCTTATTTCTAATGTTTTATATACGGTTTTTGAATTAATAAATTCTTTAGTTATTCTTCTTTTAATAATACTATTAGGATCTTTTTCAATTCCTAATTCAATTATCCCACTGTCTGGTTTAATGATTCCTTCAGTTTCTAATAAATAATGTTTAGTAATCAAAGTTTCTTGAAGTAAATAATGCATATAGCTATTTTTTGCGAGCATAATTAAACCTGATGTTGGCGCATCTAATCTTGATACAAAATGGATATTTGCAACAATACCATTCCTTTTATAATAGCTCATAACAAAATTTGCTAAAGAATTAGTAAAATGTTCTCTAGTTGGTATTGTCGCAAGATTAGCTTCCTTATTAATAACAATGAGATAACTATCTTCATATACTATTTCAAATTCATGATTAATCGAAACAATATTATCTCCTTGTTTAGATTGAGGTAGAACTATTTCAAGTTTATCACCCTTCTTTAATAAGAAATGATTATCGACAATTTGATCATTTACTAAATATTGACCATTACCTCTTCTAATTTCTTTAACTACTTGATCAGGAAATTTAATATTTAATAAGAAACGTTTTATTCTTAAATTATCTTCTTCAATCGTATAACGTAAAATCATCTGACACCTCAATTAACTATTATATCAAAAAAAATGATTATTTATATAAAAGAAGCTAACAATTATTTTTATATATCAATTCTCTTGAATATATTTTATTTTTGTGTATAATATCAAAAGATAAAAAAAATTGTACTTATTACTTATACATAGGAGATTAACATGGCTAAAGAAGCAATTACCGAATTTAAAACATTATTAACTAAAGCAGAATATGAAAGAGTACTTAAAACCTTAGATAAGAAAGAAGGAAATACCCAAACTGATTATTATTTTGATACTAAGCGTTTTACTCTTAAAGCTAGTGAAACTGAACTTCGAGTAAAAGAAAAGGATGGCCTAATCTTAAGAGTTGAAAGAAAGAGAGGCTTTAACAAGAATCGTGTTGAAGAGCCAATCACTCCTGAACAATTCGAAGAATTCAAAAAGACTGGTATTATTCCTATTAAAAAGATTAGTGATGAAATCGATGATCTAGTTAAAGACCAAAAGATTGTTAATTTTATGGATTTATCGACTTATCGTGTATCATTTAATTATAATAATAGTGGTAGAATCTCAATTGATAAATGTACATATTGTGGTAAAACTGATTACGAATTAGAATTTGAAGCTCCAAATAGAGAAAAAGGAAAGAATGATTTTGTTAATATTATTCGTGAATATAATATTACATATAAAAAGAGTCAAGTTAAATTAAAGAGAGCTTACGATGAATTAAGAAAGAAATTATAAAAAATAGCCATTAATTATGAATTCATAATTAATGGCTTTCTTTTTTTAAAAATCATCATAACCTTCATTAGATTTAGAAGATGAAGATTTAGAAGTTTTTAAGATTACATCACTATGACGTAATTCTTTAGGTAAGAAAATAGTGATATCTTCATTATTATATCCAACTTGAAGTTCAGTTTCATTGATAATAATTGGTCTCTTTAATACACTAGGATATTGAATAATAAAATCAATCATTTCTGATACTTTCATATGATCAGGATCTAATTTCTTTTCTTTAAATACCTTAGAACGAGTAGAGATGATATCATCAAATCCATTTTCACTATTAGCGAGCATCTTGTAAATGTCATCTTTTGATAATTTAATACTGAAGATATTTTTTTCATAATATGGAATATTAAATTGATCAAACCATTTCTTGGCTTTACGGCAACTTGCACAAGATGGAGTAGTATAAATTTGAATCATAGAATACCTTCTTTCACAATAATATTTTATCATAAATAGCTCTATTTGTCAATATCAATTTGAGCTATGAAACCAATTACATAGGAAAAAATGGACGAAAAAAATGAGTGCTATTTCTAGCACTCATATTTTTATTTATCGATTGTACTTCTCGTACCATTTAGTAAACCTTTATCATAATTCTTATAAAGATCATTATAAGTATTGGCATCTGTCATTTCTACTCGATTATCATCTATATAATAGCAGACAAATCTAACCGATTTTAATGTTGAATCCCCATTATAAAATGTTATACGATAGAAGACTGTTCCTCCATATTTCTGCAAATGTGTTGTTTCTTCAGTTCCTCTGATGAATTTAACATAGATATATTCACAAACTTCAAAATGGAAATCTTCTTGATTAATTTCTAGTACTTCGATAATTTTATCCTTTGATGCTTCAAAACCAGCATTAATTTTTTTAGGTGAAACATTAAAGAATGGGATTGCCATGAAAAAGGCAATTAATAAGAATACTAACCCATCTGCTGCGATAAACCATATATGTCCGCCTTCTCTTTCAGCCTCTTTTCTTAATTTATAATCGAGAAATGATTCATGATTATGTCTTTCTTTAGGAATAAAGATATATGACATCATTCTTGATACACCATAAACTAACATATCAAAGAATCCTTCACCAGCAATTAAGACTAAGACACCTACACCGCAGACAATTACTCCAGCTACGAAGAAACAATCCGATAATGATGATAAAATCAATAATCTTTCATTCGAATGAAGGATATCATATCGTGATTGATACATCGAGAGGATTAGTCCTGCGATTAATAGTCCCGCAATAATGGGGAAGATAAAGAAGTAAGGACGATTTAATGATCTTTGAATTCTTTTACTACGATCCTTAGCTTCTTGCTGCTCCATCTTTTTCAGCTATCTCCTTAAGATATTCATCAAATTCTTTTTGATTACAGTTAACAAAATGACCAGGTTCGATTTCTCTTAATGATGGTTTTTCAACTGAGTAATCATGAGCAGATAGTGGATTATAGTTAATTCTTATACGCTTCTTTTCATATTCAGGGTCTGGTTGAGGGATTGCAGAAAGTAATGATTTAGTATATGGATGTAGAGGATGCTTGAATAATTCTTCAGATGTAGCAAGTTCTACTAATTTACCAAAATACATTACCGCAATACGATCACTAAAGTATTTTACAACTGATAAATTGTGATCAATAAAGATAATTGATAGACCCATCTTATCTCTTAACTCATTAAGTAAATTGATTACTTGAGCTTGAACTGATACGTCTAGGGCACTTACTGGCTCATCAGCAATAATTAATTCTGGTTCCATAATGATTGCTCTAGCAATACCAATTCTTTGACGTTGGCCACCAGAAAATTCATGTGGATAACGGTTTGCATGTTCACGAACAAGACCAACTAATTCTAGTACTTCATATACCTTTTCAGTAATGACTCTTTCATCACGAATACCACGGATTCTTAATCCTTCCGCAATAATTTCACGAACAGTCATACGAGGGTCTAGAGAAGCAATAGGATCTTGGAAGATCATTTGCATCTTAGTCATAATACGATCTTTTTTAGCAAGTCTTACAGCATTTCTTTCACGTTTCTTATACTCTTTCATTACTTTAGGATCAACTAAATGCTTTCTTTCATTATAAAGCTTTTTAGTCTTTTCTACTTGAGCATGAGCATAATCAAGTGGACCATATTTTTGGTCATAATTAGCTGCTTTAATCTTTGCTCTTTGTTCGTTAACAACTCTATCACAATCAGCTTGAAGAGCAACAATTTTTTCTTCATACTTTTTCTTGATAATTTCAGTTTCAGCTGGAGAACATTTTTCTAGTTCTTCATTCATCTCTAAATTTAATCTTGTGATATCTTCACGAGTATGAATTCTCTTATATTTAATTTCTTTACGATTCCATCTTGTACCAGCAGA
>ONHH01000062.1 GCA_900317575.1 uncultured Bacillota bacterium
AATAATTATTATTAAATAATTATCAATAATTAAATTAGTAATATTATATTTTAATAATTCATATAATTGAATTATTGAATCTTTTAAGAAAGATACACCAACTACAATTATTATTAAAGAAATAATTAATGATAAGATATATTCATATCTTTCGTGACCAAATGGATGATCTTTATCGGCTTCTTTACTACTTACTTTAAAACCAACAATAGTAATAATAGATGATAAGGAATCATTTAAATTATTAACACCATCACTAATTAACGCAATCGAAAAAGTCAAGAGACCAAAGATTAATTTAAGCAAGGCTATTAAGATATTAGTAACAATCCCAAAGATCCCCGCAAATATTCCATATCTCGTTCTTACTTTTATATCATCGAGATTCTTATAATCTTTGATGAATATTTTATATAATAAATTAAACATTATTATTCCTTCATTTTATTAAATTTATCAATATCACTTAATAGAGCACGATAGAAGACATCACCAATTTGTAAATAGCCTTCCATTGTTGGATGAACACCATTTGTTCCAATATATTCTTCTTTATTTGAGCGATTATTTACTTTAACTTTAGCTTGTGGCATATTATTCTCAACATCAAATTGAGCTTTCATATCAATATAGCGAACATATGATTTATATTCATCACTTAAGGTTAGATTTTCTAAGAATTGATTATAATTATAAGCAGTAGTAAGATCGCCAAATACATCATGATAGAAGCCTTTTGCGCCATAGTTTGCCGCGATACCTCCATTAATTGATGGTGATTGAATACCAATTAAACCTACTAAGGCTTTAGGAAAATCTTGGTGAATTGTATTAAGAATAGTTTTAATAAATCCTTTATGATGCGAGAAATCTTCATTATATGGTTGATATTGACCATTCCAAGTAAGAAGAATATAGATAAAATCTAAATCAGGATAATGATGTTTCTTACAATAGCCTTTAAAATCGGGACCTTTAAGTACTTCATTATAGAAAGGATTTCCTTGTTCAAATTCATAACTTTTAATCTTTAATGCTTCTTTATGAAGACCTCCTTCAACATTAGTGAAGACTTCACCTACTGTTGGAAGACATGAATAATTACCAATACCGCGTTTGAATTTTAATTTCTTATCAGTAATAGATTCTAATACCCATTTTAGATTATTAGATTCCCAGATACTATGTTGATCATTTTCATCTAAATGATGATCTACTTCTACCCATAAACTAGAATTCATTGCTACAGCTTCATTAGTTACAAAATGACGCCATTGCCATCCACCATAACCTTCGTAACCTATTTCTTCTTTTTTCATGGTTCCAACAAAATTCAATCCATCTTTAAAGCCTAAACCTTGAGGTTCTCCATCATCTTTAATAATTCTTCGATATGCTTCATATGGCCATACGCCATTAAAGGTTAAAGAATCACCAAAACATAAGATATTTAATTCTCTTTTGGGTTTAACTGGTTTGACAATATGTAAGACAGTAGTTGCTTCTTCAATTAAATTATGATAATCATCATATAACGCCAATCTTAAATCATAATCTCCTTCATCTCCTTCTTTAGGAGTATAAGTAAAATATCTTTGATATGCACTACCTTTATCACAATTAATATATATATAATATTTATAGGGATTCATTGATTTAATTACTCCACGATAAAACATTTCAAATCGATCACCGATAACTAAATCATATTGTTTTGCAAGATAAATTAATTTCATATAAATCACTCTCCATTTATATCATAACATAATTTATAAAATAATTCAAGATATAATTCAGATAATAAAAATCACCTCAAATTAGAGGTGATTATTTTATATTTATTCTTCTTCTTTTGCTTCTTGAACTTCTTCTTTTATTGGTTCTTCAACTGGTTTATCTTTTTTAAGATTTAAAATAAAGTTCAATAGAATTCCAAGAATCATTGCTACTGCAATAGGACTAATTGTAATTACTGGATTTAAAGCATTACCAAATAATAATTTTAATCCACCAATACCCGCAATAAGAATTACTGATGCGATAAAGATATTCTTATTATCAGTTAAATCTACTTTTTCTGATATTAACATTTTTACACCACTAGATGCGATAAAGCCATATAGAATTAAACTTACACCACCAGTAATACAACCAGGGATTGTTGCAAGTAAAGCTGTAAATGGAGTAATAAAGCCAATAATAATTGTTAATATTGCTGCAAAACTAATTACACTAATACTAGCAACTTTTGTAGTACCGATTACCGCAACATTTTCACCATATGTAGTATTAGCAGCACCACATAGAGTACCAGAAATAGCAGTTGCAACACCATCACCAATTAAAGTCTTTGACATACCTGGTTCATCATTTAATAAATCACGATTAATGATATTACCTAGATTCTTATGATCACCAATATGTTCACAAATAGTAACTAAGCTTACTGGTACAAATAGAAGAATAATTTCCCCAATCTTACCAAAATCAAAATCTTTAATTTCATTAAATCTTAAGAAGATAAATGATTCTGCATTATTTGGAACAAACAAGCGATAATTAATAATTGAATGAATTCCAAAATCATCAACAAAGATGGCCTTTAATGGACTGAAATCAATAATCTTTAAATATGCAACATCAAATATTGTACCAAAAATAGTAAAGATTAAAGCTGCTAAATAACCACATACCATACCAATAACAAATGGAATTAAGCTAATCATCTTTCCTTTACCAAAGATACATGCCATAGCTGTTGCGAGAAGGGCAATTAAACCACAAAGAATAGCAATTAAATTATAACCACTAGTTGCTTCTGCTGTTAAATTACTAACTGCAGATCCAGCAAGTGATAATCCAATTACCATAATGATTGGTCCTACAACAATTGGAGGAAGTAGTTTGTTAATCCATGATGTACCTACTGCTCTAATGACTAAAGCAACAATTACATACACGAGGCCAACAAGTATCATTCCTAAAATTAGTGCCATATAATTTCTACCTGTATTCTCGTGTAATAAACCAACAGCTAATGCTGATGACATCGGTGATAAATAAGCAAATGAAGAGCTTAAAAATACCGGTGATTTTCTATTAGTAACTAAAATATAAAATAATGTACCAATACCAGCTGATACTAAAGTAGCAGCAATTGGTAATCCTGTAAGAATTGGAACAGTGATACATGCTACTAGCATCGCAAGAATATGCTGAATACTAAATAATAACCACTGACTCCTTTTCTCTGGTTTTTCTTCGACATCATAAATTAATTTGTTTTCCATATCTTTTTCCTCCTATATATTTATAAAAAATAGAGAGTAAAACTCTCTATTTATTACCAAAAGAAATATAAAAAATATGAGGCAAATAATTTGTCTTTTTGATTCATAGATTTAGTATTTATGATATTAGACATAACTATTTACCTCTTTTCTTCTTATTTATTATATACTTTTATTTTATCAATTGCAAGATAGATGTTTATAAATTTACATCTTTACAAAAATGAAACGTAAAATACCTAAGCATGCAATAACTGTAACAACAATATCTCTCTTATTATATTTACCCATTAATAGAGTAATTAATACATAAGTAATAGAACCAACCATAATACCATTAGTAATCGAATATGTTGCGATCATCATAATTAAAGTCATGAATGCTGTAGCAAGACCTCTACCATCAGTGAAATCAACAGATAAGATATTTCTTAACATTAATACACCAACATAGATTAGAGCACAAGCTGTAGCACATGAAGGAATATATTTAACAATTGGACCAAATGCTAACATAAATATGAATAGAACCGCAGTTGTAAAGGCAGTTAAACCAGTTCTACCACCTGCTGCAACACCAGAAGCTGATTCTACGAATGTAGTAATTGTTGAAGTACCAGTGAATGAACCAGCAACAGTACCAATCGCATCACATAGCATTTCTTTTTCAATACCAACTGGATCACCATTTTCATCTAGCATACCTGCTTGAGCAGAAGCACCATATAAAGTACCAATTGTATCAAACATATCAACTAATGAATAAGTAATAACTAACATAACAACGGTTAAAATTGAACCAATTGTATGACCATCAAAAACAAATTGGAATCCTCTAATTGCACCAGTAATACCATGATTAGCCCAATCTTTAAACATATTACCTACAGTTAATACATCACCACTAATTCTTAAAGATGGTGTGAAAATACTAAAGATATAATATATAATAGTAGCTGAGATAATACCAAAGATTACAGCTCCACCTCTTAATACTTTATATTTACTGTTTGCAAGAACAATAATAATGATAAAGCCATAGAAACAAACAATTGCAGGAGCAGCATGTTCCCATGATGTTAGGTCTACTAATTGTACTAAAGTGAACTCATTATTTTCTACTAATCCTGAATTTTGTAAGCCTAAGAAAGCAATAAATAATCCAATTCCCGCAGGAACAGCAGCTTTTAGACAGGCTGGAAGGGAGATAGCAATATATTTTCTTAGACCAGTAACTGATAGAACTAAGAAAATAAGACCAGAAATTAGGATAACTGTTAAACCAGCATAATATCCATTTTGTACTCCATTTTCAGCACCACTTAGTACTCCCGGTAAAATGAACGATACAAAGAAGAATGAATTTAAACCCATTCCCGCAGCAAGAGCAAATGGTTTATTTGCGATAAATGCCATACATAATGTTGCGATGACTGCCGCAATAATACCACCAATGTAACAAGCATTACGTAAACTTGAATAAGCTTCTGCTGCTGAACCCATCATTGATGATGGATTAACAAGAACTATGTAACACATTGCAAAGAATGTAGTTACACCAGCTGTAATTTCAACACGAACGGTTGTTTGATTTTCATCTAATTTGAAAATCTTGTTTAAAAAGTTTCTCATTTTTTCCTCCATAATTTTTTTAAAGTCAATAAATCATGGAAATGATGGTCTTTTAAAACCAAAAAAAGATACGATGTAATCGTATCTCTAAACGAAAAATTACAACATTACTGTTGTTTTTTTTCATCGTAGTCCGGTTTATTATTATGCCAACCGGGTAGAGACGCTTAGGGCATATTACTAAGTATATACGATTTATTGGCTTCATCTATATTATATCATATAAAAAAGATAGTATGGCAAATTAAGTAATAAAATTTTTATAAATACGCTTTCACAAAAAAAGATTCCAATCGATTATTACACGATGGAATCATGATTGATTATTGATAAGACTTAGCGATATCATTAACTAGCTTCATATCTACCTTACCATTAAAATTCATTTTGAAATGTTTCATAATAGTAGGTATGGTTTTATCAGCTAATTTATCTATTTCTTTCCTAATTTCTTCTTCAGTTAGTTTAGTTGGAAGATATACACTTAATACATTTATTTGTTTAGTTAATTCTTCAACTCTTTCCTCACGATTTGCTTTAAGAAAAGCATCACGTTCTTCATTTAATTCTTTAATGGCTTTTTCAATTACACCGATGACATCATCATCAGTTAATTCTTCATTCTTAGTTCTTTTTTCAATTTTAATTTTCATTGCTTTATCGATTGCAAGACCTAAAGCACTACGACTAGCTTGATCTTTAGCTTTTAATGCCTCGATATTAGCTTTCTTTAAATCATCAAATAACATTTAATACTCCTAATCTTTAATTACGAAATTAGCTTTACGGGCTTTTCTTTCACCTAACTCCTTACTGCGGTAACCAATAATTAGATTACCAACACCTTTATAAGTTTCAGGAAGGCCCCACTTCTTTAATAATTCTTTACCAAAATCTGTTTCAAACATTTGACGAGCACGATGAATCCAACATGAATCTACACCTAAAGAAGTTGCAGCTAGCATCATATTACCTAAAATTAAACTACCATCTTCTACATATGTTGGAATACTACTATCAGCAAGTACAACAATTACTACTGGTGCATTATAGAATGGATCTACTTCCGCATGTAATATTTCTGCATTGAGTTTAGCTAATTTATCTCTTAATGTTCGATCTTTAATAACCACAATTTCTCCTGCTTGAGCACCTCTTCCACAAGCAGCATAAGTACCAGCTTCAGTGATTTGATCAATTAATTCATCACTTACTACTTCATCACTATAAGCTTTAACACTTCTTCTTTCTTTAATTGTTTTAAGTACTAAATTTTCCATAATATCCTCTTATGCTGGATCTACTTTCTTCCAGTTCTCAATATATACTTTTTTAATCTTCTTTTCTTCTTTTTCCCAATAATTATATGTATCCATTCTCTTGAATCTAGCATATGCTATTTCAGAATCAAGTGTAGCTTCTTTACTATCTTCTTTATCAGATTCAAACCATCCCATAAATTGATAGCCAGCTACTCTTAATCTTGGTAATCCTTCCTTAGGTAATTCTGATAAGAAAGTACCAGGGATATGATCTAAAATATATTTGATTCTAAATGAATGCCAATGATATACAGTTTCTGATGAGAAATAGAATAATTTAGTAGTATCTACTAAGGCTGCCCAACTAGATACAAAGAAATTATCTGCATAATTATATGGATCCATACATGTGCAACCTTCATCATTTCGCCAATACGCAAAGAAACTAATTAGAAATTGTAAGAAATCTTGGAAAAGATTATTCTTCATACAATAACCAATAAAACTAGTTTCTGGTTCATTTTCTAATGTTCCATTCATTCTTGCTTCTAGATAATATTTATGAAAACTAAATCCCATTGCGTAGCAATCTTGTTTACCATCTGCATAGAAATCTGCATAATCATAAAAATCTTGTTTTGTCTTAACATTATGGCTCTTTAAATCTTCTTCTCCACCATGACTCTTAATGAAATCATAGAAAGCACCATAGAATGCTTCAAATAAAGCTCTTTTAGATTCCCAAAAATCAACATTTAATTTGTGATCAATAAATTCGTATTTCACTCTTTTTCCTCCATATATTGCTTATCTAAAAATCTTTCAATAATTCTAAAATCATCAAAACCACAACAAGAAATAATAAATTTATCTTTACCAATAAAAATCTTTCTTGAAATAGTTACTTCATCTAAATTAATACTAGCTGGTTTAATAGTAATACTAGTACCTAATTTTTTAACATATGCTTCTTTACCACAAAAGACTTCATATACATAATCTAATTGTTCTTTATTATTTAAATTATTATAGATTCTTAATTCTTCTTCATTTAAGATATTCTTAATTATTTTCTTATCTAATTCTTTTACTTTTTCTATATCTATACCAATCTCTTTTTTACTAATAGCTAAAACTATTATTCCTTGAGAATGAGATATTGAAAAAAACAAATCTAGATTTTTAAAAAATGGTTTATTATATTCATTATAATCATATTCAATATTCTTAATGTCGATATGATAATTAGATTCTAAGATATCTTTTAATAATAAATATGATCCAACTAATTCTTTTTTCTTTTCAATATTATTAGTTTTTAAGATTCTATTACGTCTTCTCTCATCTATTTCCTCAATCAAATCATCTTTAATTAATAAATTATGAGTATTAAGTAAATAGATTATTGACATATTAACTCCTGAAAATCATAAATATATTTATCAGCTACCCTATGTTTCTTTTCATCATCTTTACTAGTTTCTTCATATACCGCAACTGTCACAAATCCTGCATTATGACAAGTCTTTAATGCAGTATATAAATCTTCAAAGACTGCACAATTTTCAACATTAACATTTAGTTTTTTAGCAGCATCTAAATAGATTTCGGGATTATCCTTTCCTTGTTTATAATTACCAACTTCTAAAATAAAATCAAAATAATCATAAATACCATTTGATACAAGAGCACTCTTATAACAATCTTCATCATTAGCTGTTGCGGCACA
>ONHH01000067.1 GCA_900317575.1 uncultured Bacillota bacterium
AATAATTCCCCAATTTATTTAAAATATTTAGAATTATTAAATAATTATAATTTAAAAGATAGCTATAATGAATTATATACAATATATCATAATCAAGATAATTATAATGCGTTAAATAAATTAGGACGGATCATTAATAAAATTATTAATTTAAAGCTTGATGATAAAAATGATATTATTGAATTATTAGATTATTATAGTAAAAAAGTAAATTTGAATAATCAATTATTTGAAAATAGTATTGTTTTAATCGATTATAATTATTATGTTAAAGATGATGAATATTGTTTAATGGTTGGTTTTAATCATAATAATTTTCCTAGAGTTGCGTTAGATGATGATTATCTAAATGATCAAAAAAAACAATTACTTGGAATTAGTACATCAATTGATGAAAATGCGAAAAACAGTGAATTATTAATTAAATTTATTAAGAATACGAAGAATTTATACATTAGTTATAAAGAAAAAGATGGTAATAATCATTATTATCCATCATTATTAATCGATAAATTAAATTATAAAGTAATTGAAAAAGATATAAGTGATAATAGAAGTAGTGAAGTTTTATCAAAAATGGAAGTAGCATCGTATTATGATATTTTAGATAATTATGGTATTGGTAATGATTATTTAGCTACTTATACAAAAGAAGAATTAAATTATAAAGAATATAGTCATGAATACAGTCATATTGATAATTATTATAATCAAGATGTTTTAAAATTATCTTATTCATCGATAGAAGAATATAATAAATGTCCTTTTGCGTATTATTTAGATCATATTTTAAAAATCAAAGATGATAATGAGAATTATGCTGCTATTAGAGGACAAATAGCTCACGCAATCTTAGAATGTAGTAAAGATACTGATAAAATCAATATCGATTATAAAAAAGCAGTAATGGAAAAGATTAATGATTCAAAAGAAAGAATTCTTGCGTTGAATATTCTTGAACAAATCCATGATGTTGTTAAAATTAATTATGATTTCTTTACTGCATCTTCATTTAAAAAAATATTAGCTGAAGAAAAGATTGATTTAAAATTAAGTGATAGTTTATTTATTACTGGTTCAATTGATAAAGTAATGATTGATGAAAAACATCATAAATTAATTGTTGTTGATTATAAAACATATGATACTGGCTTTAAAAAAGAAAAAGCAGAATATGGTGTTAATTTACAATTACCTATTTATGCTTATATGTTTAAGAAATATGGAAAAAATCCTAATAGCATTAATACTGATGTAGCAGGTGTTTATATTCAACAAATTGTTGTTAATCGTAATTCCAATGATTTTAGTGATTATTCTTATCCATTAAGGGGATATACTTTAAATGATCCAACTGTTTTTTCTTTAATTGATAAAGATTTCTTTAATAATGAAGGAACCCCTTATATTCAATCTTTAAGAATAAATAAAAATGGAACAATGAATAAAAATGCTCAATTAGGTGATCAAGCTTTCTTTACAGAATTAGAGAATCTTGCGGAAGAGAAGATTTTTGAAGCTGAAAATAATATTAGACATGGTAATTTTGATATTAAACCAAAAATGTTTAATAATAATGAAGGTGAATTATATTGTAAATACTGTAATAAAAAAGATATTTGTTTTAGAGATTATCGAGATTATGATAATATAATTCTTTCTAAAGATGATGAGAAAGGAGATGAAATTGAATGAAATTAGAAGATTTTACTCCTGATCAACAAAAAGCTATTACAGCTAGTGGTAATAATATTATTGTATCAGCTGGTGCTGGTAGTGGTAAAACAGAGGTATTAACACAAAGAGTAGCCTATTTTATTAATGAAATTGATAAAGACAAACGATTAAAAATTAATGAATTCTTAATTTTAACCTTTACTAATCTTGCGGCTTCTGAGATGAAAGAGAGAATAAGAAAGAAATTAATAGAAATTGGCAGTAGTGATGCTAATAATGTTGATACTGCTCATATTTCTACTTTTGATTCCTATGCCTTCTTTTTAGTTAAAAAATATCATTATTTATTAAATTTATCTAAAGATATTAAAATTATTGATACCGCAATTATAGATGTTAAAGTAAGAGAATTAATCGATGAAATCTTAGCTGATTATTATCAAAATGAGGATCCAATACTCTTAGAATTAGTTAAGAAGCTTACTTATAAAGATGATAATACGATTACATCATTAATAGCTCAATTATATAATAATGCTGTTCTTGATTTAAATACTAAAGATTATTTAAATAATTATCTAATTAATTTTTATAATCAAAAAATTGCAGAAAAGATTTATAATGATTTATATGAATTAGCTAATGATAAAATTAAAAAATTAAGATTGATGATTGATACTTTACCTGTATGTTTCATAAAAAAAGACAATATGGATTTACAGGAATGTGCTTTAAATATTTTACATGATTATTTTAGTGTAAAAAATATTGAAGATTTAAGAAAATTAAATTTAGATATAAAACTTCCACCTTTACCTAAAGGTACATGTGAAGAAGATAAAAAAGCTAAAGATACCTTTAGTAAATATTTAAATGAAGTAAAGAATTTTATCAAAAATCTTCCAGTATCTTATAATGAAATCGAAGAAGAATTATTAGTCAATAAAAAATATGCAGAATTCTTTGTCAATATTGTTAAAGAATTATATCAAAGATTACAAAAATATAAAGAAAAATATCAAGTATATGAATTTACTGATATCGCAAAATTTGCTAATAAATTGATTAATGAACATGATGATATTCGTAATGAAATCAAGAATAGCTTTAAGATGATTATGATTGATGAATATCAAGATACATCAATTCTTCAAGAAGAATTTATTAAAAAGATTGCTAATAATAATCTATATATGGTAGGAGATGTTAAACAATCAATTTACCGTTTCCGTAATGCGAGATGTGATATCTTTATTGATAAATATATTCGATATAAAGAATTGAATGAAGGTATTGCGATTGACTTAAATGCTAATTTTAGAAGTAGAAAAGAAGTATTAGAAGATATTAATCTAATCTTTAGTGATTTAATGACACCAAGATTTGGTGGTGCTGATTATAAAAAAGATCATATTATTGATTTTGGTAATAAAAAATATGAAAAATCTAAAGCTGATAATCAAAATTATCATTTAGATATTTTAACTCATCCAGAAGTAAAGAGTAGTGAATTAGCTGAAAAGGAAGCTAGGATTATCGCAACCGATATTATTGATAAAATAAATAATCATTATCAAATATATGATAAAAATCTAAATAAAAATGATGAAAGTAGTAAATTAAGAGATGCTACATATTCTGATTTTTGTATTTTAATTGATCGTGGAACATCATTTGATGAATATGTTAAGGTCTTTAATGAATATAAAATACCTTTAAGTGTTGAAAATGATGAAGATATAAAAGATAATTTATTAGTATTAGTATTAAAAAATCTATTAAAATTATTACAGGCTATTGATAATGATGATTATACATCAAATGCTTTCCATGCTAGCTTTGTTTCTATTGCAAGAAGCTTTATTTATGAATATTCGGATACTATTATTTATCAAATAGTTAAGAATAATGATTATCAAAATTCAGGAATTGTTAAAGATTTAAAAGTTTTACTCAATCAATATCGTGATTTATCTCTAGCAGAAAAATTAGAAAAGATTATTTTTGATTTAAGAATTCATGAAAAATTAATTAAAATAGGTGATGTTTATAGTAATGAAAGATATCTAGAATTATTATTAGATTTCTTTAATAATATGTCCTTACTAGATTATAATTATGGTGATTTCATTAAATTCATTGATAATATTAGTGAATATAATTTAAAAATTAAATTACCTACTCTAAGATCAACTATTGATAGTGTTAGATTAATGAATATTCATAAATCGAAAGGGTTGGAATTTAGTATTTGTTATTTTGCGGGGTATAACCGTAAAGTTAATTTAGGAGAAATTAATAATTCTAAACGTTTTTCTAAAAGATTTGGTTTAATTATTGATGATAATCATTTAAAAGTAGTAGATGATAATCTAGAATTAGAAGAAATTATTTCTGAATATATTCGTTTATTCTATGTTGCGTTAACGAGAACTAAAGAAAAGATGATTATTGTTTGTGAAGATGAATTATTGAAGAATAAAAAGATTCCAATTGATTATCGTTCATTCTATGATTTTATTTCAGCAAATGATTTACCTCTTAAATTCCATATAAAAAATGGTCTTATTAAAGAATGTCAAGTGATGCCTAAAGGCTATGGCAAGAAGAAATTAAAGATTGATGAAATTGAAATTGATAATAAGCCAATTGTTGTTTCTAGAGCAAGTAAGCAATTAAAGGTTGATGCCGATTCTTCTTTATTAGATCTTGGTACTGAACTGCATTTTATCTTTGAAGCAATCGATTTTATGAATCCTAATTATGAATTAATCGATATTAAATATCGAAAATATATTAAATCATTCTTAGAAAGTACATTAATTAGTAAATTAAAGAATAATAATGGTATAATATATAAGGAATATGAATATTATGATAGTATTAATCTAGTTAGAGGAATCATCGATTTAATGATTGTTTATGATGATTATATTGATATTATCGATTATAAGACAAAGAATATTGATGATGAAGCTTATAATGATCAATTAAATGCTTATCGTAATTATATTAAATTATTATTTAATAAAGAAGTACATTGTTATTTATATTCAATTATTGATCAAAATTATCGAGAGGTACAAATTAATGAATAATTATACAAAGAAAGTTTATTTAAATTTAAAAAAGAAATATGCTCATGAAAAAGAATTTCTTCAAGCTGCAGAAGAAATATTAGAAAGTTTATCAAGCTATGTAGAAAAACATCCTGAAATCGAAAAGAATGGGATTCTTGAAAGATTTGTTGAACCAGAAAGAATCATTCAATTTCGGGTTTCATGGGTTAATGATAAAGGAAAAGTACAAGTAAATACTGGTTATCGTGTTCAATTTTCATCAGCTATTGGTCCATATAAAGGTGGATTAAGATTTGCGCCAAACGTTAATTTATCAATTATTAAATTCTTAGGCTTAGAACAAGTATTAAAGAATAGCTTAACTACTCTACCTATGGGTGGAGGTAAAGGTGGAAGTGACTTTGATCCTAAAGGCAAGAGTGATGGCGAAGTAATGCGTTTTTGTCAAGCTTTTATGACTGAATTAAATCGTCATATTGGTCAATTCACTGATGTTCCAGCTGGAGATATTGGCGTTGGATCAAGAGAAGTTAGTTATTTATATGGTCAATATAAAAGAATTCGTAATGAATCAGTTGGTGTTTTAACAGGTAAACGTCTATCTTATGGTGGATCACTAATTAGAACTGAAGCTACAGGTTATGGATTATGTTATTTTACTGATGAAGCCTTAAAGAAATATAAGAATACAAACTTTAATGGTAAAAGAGTAATCGTATCTGGTAGTGGAAATGTTGCGTTATACGCTTGTAAGAAAGCTATGGAATTAGGAGCTAAGGTTGTCGCAATGTCCGATTCAAGTGGTTATGTTTATGATGAATCGGGTATTGATATTGATTTATTAATTGATTTAAAAGAGAATAAACGTCAAAGAATTAGTGAATATGCGAAAATTAAGAATTGTATTTTTAATAATGTAGCTAAAGATATTTGGAAAATTAAATGTGATATTGCATTACCTTGCGCTACTCAAAATGAACTTGATTTAGAAAGTGCTAAAGCATTAGTTAATAATGGCTGTTTCATGGTATGTGAAGGTGCTAATATGCCTTGCACCAAAGAAGCTACTAATTATTTAATGGAGAATAAAGTAGTAGTTGGTCCTGCTAAAGCAAGTAATGCTGGAGGGGTTGCAGTATCAGGAATTGAAATGAGTCAAAATTCTATGAGATTTAGTTACACAGCTGAAGAAGTAGATCAAAAACTTAAAAATATTATGGTCAATATTTTTAATACAATCTATGATGTAGCTGATAAAGAATTAAATAATAAATATGATTTAGTAAGTGGTGCTAATATTGCAGGATTCAAGAAAGTTGCAGATGCAATGTTAACTCAGGGAGTAATCTAATTAAAAATAATAAAAATTAGGAGAATATATGAAGAAAATATTCGTTATATTATTAATTTTCCCACTTTTAATAATATCAAGTTGCTCTTTTAAACAATTATTCTGTAAACATAATTATGTTGTTAAAGAAACTGTTGCTGCAACATGTGATTCTTTTGGTAAAACTATTTATGAATGTGAAAAATGTGGTAAGGATAAAGAAGATATTATTCTAAAGACTGAACATCAATTTGGTGATTATGTAGTTGAAAAAGAAGCTACTTGTGTAGAAAATGGAAATCAATATCATGTATGTAATCATTGTGGTACTAAAATATCAGAAAATATTCCAGCTTTAGGACATGATTTTAGTATTGATTTAGGAATAATGCCCGCAACATGTACTAAAGGAACTCGAGTTAGTCATAAATGTAGTCGCTGTGATGAAGTTTATGAAGAAGTAACTGGTGAACCTTTAGGACATTTATATGGAGAATTCGTAGTTAAAACTGAAGCTAATGAATTTAATGATGGGGTTTTAGAAAGAACTTGTTCACGTTGTGGCGATGTAGAAGTAATCATTATTCCTAAAAATGATTATATTGATTTTGATATTTTAGAATATGATTATAAAGGTGAAGAATACAATTATACAATTAATAGCCGTGAAGAAATGAGTTTATTATTCAATGTAGCGGTCCTTAATTTAGCAACTAAATTAAAAGTAACAGCTAAATTTGATACTAATGGTATTCTTGATTATTTAGGCGAACATTATCGAATGGGTATTGGTTATCAAGTTCGTGCTAGTGTTTATTTAACTCAATTATCTTTAGAAATCACTTATCAAGCAGCAGAACCAACAACGATGGCTGCCGAAAATGATTTCTATACTCAACATGGTTCCTTTAATTTAATGAATAGTATTAAGGAAGAAGATAAGAGAAGTAATGATTATGATAATTTCTCAATCAATTCATCTACTCATTCTTATGATGGTGTTCGTACTACTGATCAATTATTCTACGTTGTTGAAAGATTTTATAAACCAAATTGTGTAGCTGGTAGTAATGCAGAAAGAATTTATAATAAAGCAAAGGCAGTACTTCGTTCAATAATTTCTGATAATATGACAGATGTTGAAAAAGTAAGAGCTATTTATGAATATCTAATCATGAATGTTTGCTATGACAAGGTATTATATGAATTAAATGGTCGTGATTCTAATATCCATAAATATAAAGGATTCTATTTAGAAGGGGTCTTTGATGATCATCGTGCTGTTTGTGAAGGAATTTCTAAAGCAATGGCGCTTTTATGTAATATGGAAGGTATTAGATGTGTTCAAGTAACTGGTTTCCAAACTACTAATCCAGATGGTATAGGCCACGCATGGAATAAAGTATTTGTTGATGGCGCTTGGTATGTTATCGACGCAACAAGTGGGGGAACAATTATTAATAATGGAGATAACCCATTTGAAATATTAACTTATAAATATTTTCTAATTGATAATGATACATTTAAGAAAATGTATACAGAAGAGAATTTTGAGAAGATTATTTGCTATAAAAATTATAATATTTATGAGCAAATGGAATTTAAATTAGGTGAAGAAAAATATAAATTTGTCGCTAATAATTTTGAAGATTTAAAGCATATTGTTAAATATTTTGAAAGTAATGATTTAACTAAATATACAATTGAATTCCAAATGAATTATAAGCCATTAATTTCTATTTCATCAGAAATTAATCGTGCTTATATGGAATTAATGATATCTAAATCCTTTAGTTATATTGATAATGGCGACAGTGTATTAATTATTAAATAGGATTGGAGATAAATTATGAAAAGATTTTTAATAATTATTGCTATAGTTGGATTAATATTTATTTCTTCATGTAAAAAAGATGAAACTGAGACAACTGATACTCCAGATACTCCAATACATGAATGTACTCATCTAGAATGGGTTTTCCCTGAAGGTACTAAATGTCATGAAAGAGCAGCTGCTGAATATACTTGTATTGAATGTGGTAAAGTATTTGCTAGAGAAGAAAGATTAAAAGAACATGAAATCTTAGAAGAAGAAGTTGCTCCTAAATGTGAAGAAGATGGTTACCATCGTGAATATTGTAAAAATTGTGATTATGAATCACGTTTTAGATTAGCTGCAACTGGTCATCTTCATGGTCATTATGAAATTGACCTTAAAGCTACCGCAACTTCAACTGGTCGTCGCCATAAAGTATGTGATGATTGTGGTGCAGTATTTAAGAGTATTGAATATGCTGCTAATGGTTTTAGTGATCATGGTAAATTAAGTGTTAATGGTACAGATTTAGTTGATGCTAATGGTGATCCATTCCAATTAGTTGGTATTTCAACTCATGGTTTACAATGGTTTGCTCAATATGTAAAATATAATGTAATAGAAGAATTAAGAAATGAATTTGGTATTAATGTATTAAGAATTGCTTTATATTCTGCAGAAGGTGGATATTGTGATCCAAATACTAGTGCTGAAAGAAAACAATTTTTCTATGATACAGTATGTAATGGTGTAGAAATTGCAACTGCTTTAGATATGTATTGTATTGTTGACTGGCATATGCTAGGTGCTGATGATCCAAGTGATGGTAATCCCCTTTATTATAAAGAAGAAGCTAAGGCTTTCTTCACATCAATTACTGAAAAATATAAAGATTATGATAATGTCTTATATGAAATAATGAATGAACCATGTGGTGATACTACTTGGACTCAATGTAAGATTTATGCAAATCAAATTATTCCAATTATTAGAGCAAATACTGATGCAATTGTTTTAGTAGGAAATCCTCATTGGTCAGCTGATTTAGCTAGTGTCATCAATAGTCCACTTGAAGGCTATGAAAATATCATGTATACCTTCCATTTCTATGCTAATGGTAGTTCAAATCCTGAGCCATTAAGAAGAGCTCATAAAGCTAATATTCCTGTCTTTGTTTCTGAACATGGTGCTATGGAATCAACTGGTGATGGACCACTTGATATTACTAAATTATTAGGAATGTATAGTGTAATGGAAGAATATAATTTAAGTTATGTTGCATGGAATCTATCTAATAGTAAAGGTAGCGCATCTATTCATAAGAATGCTACTAGTGTAATTGATGATTTCAGTGATAGTAATTTAAAAGAGTGGGGTATTTGGTATAAAAAGTGGGTTCGTAAAAAGTTCGGACTAACTGTTGAAGAGGATTAGGTTTTAATAAATGAATAATAAAATAACTGATAATATTATTAATATTGGCGTAGATGATCATCAAATTGATTTATTTGAAGGTCAATATAAGGTTCCAAAAGGAATGAGATATAATTCATATCTAATTATTGATGATAAAATTGCCATTTTAGATAGTGTTGATTATAAATTTAAAGATGAATGGTTAGATAAATTAAATAAAGAATTAAAAGGAAGAATTCCTGATTATTTAATTATTCATCATATGGAACCTGACCATTCTGCTAATATTATGAATTTAGTTAAAGCTTATCCTACTATTATCTTAATTGGAAATTTAAAAACATTTCAAATGTTGGATAGTTTCTTTCCTAATGAAGAATATCATAAACAAATTGTTAATGAAAATGATATTTTAGATTTAGGACATCATCAATTAAAATTCATTATGGCACCAATGGTACATTGGCCAGAAGTAATGATGAGCTATGAAATTAATAATAAGGTATTATTTAGTGCTGATGCTTTTGGTAAATTTGGTTCATTAGATATTGATGATGATTGGGATGATGAAGGAAGACGTTATTATTATGGAATTGTTGGTAAATATGGTGTTCAAGTTCAAAATGTAATTAAGAAATTAGCTAGTTTTGATCTTAAATGTATTTGCTCATTACATGGACCAATTCTTAATAATAATTTAGATCATTATTTATCGTTATATCAAAAATGGTCTACATATAGTTACGAAGAAGAAGATAAGGTGCTCATTCTTTATACTAGTGTGTATAATCATACTAAAGAAGCAGTCTTAAAATTACAAAAATTATTAAATAATAATTGTGTAATTTATGATTTGGCTCGTAGTGATATGAGCTTGTGTGTTGCGGAAGCATTTAGATATAAGAAGATTGTTCTCGCAACGACAACCTATAATGCTGATATTTATCCATTTATGAAAGAATTAATTATAGAATTAGTCGATCGTAATTTCCAAAATCATCAAATTGCGATTATTGAAAATGGGTCATGGGCACCAATGGTTGTAAAGAAGATCAAGACTTATTTAGAGAATTCGAAGAATATTGAATATATTGGTGAAGTTCATATTAAATCAAGTCTTGATAATAATTCTTTAAAAGAATTAGAAACATTGAACGAAGTATTGAATAGGAGGTAGAAAAATGAAGTACGTATGTCAAGTTTGCGGTTATGTTTATGATGAAGAATTAGGAGATCCAGATCACGGTATTGAACCAGGAACTAAATTTGAAGATCTTCCTGAAGATTTTGAATGCCCATTATGTGGTGTTGGAAAGGAAAATTTTGAGGCTGAATAATTATGGAACCAAAGTTTTATATTTGTAAAAAATGTGGAAAAATGATTGCAATGGTAAAACCATCACGCTGTGATACTTTCTGTTGTGGTGAGGAAATGCAAGAAATCATCCCTAATACTAGTGATGGTGCAAAAGAAAAGCATGTTCCCGTATTTGAACAAGTAGGAAATATCATTAACGTTAAAGTTGGTGATGTTGAACATCCAATGTTAGATAATCATTATATTGAATGGATTATGGTAGAAACAAAAGAAGGCAATCAAAGAAAGACCTTAAAGCCTGGTGAAAAACCATGTGCAAGCTTTGCACTAGTTGAAGGTGATGAATTAATTGTAGTATATGCTTATTGCAATCTTCATTCATTATTTG
>ONHH01000036.1 GCA_900317575.1 uncultured Bacillota bacterium
ACTTTTACCAAAATAGTTGCAGTTAATTCAGTTTCATCAACAACTAATGTTGCAGTAACTTCAGATTCACCAACAGCTAATGCAGCAACAGCACCTTCTTCATCAACAGTTACTACTTCTTCATTAGCAGATGTAAATGTTAATGAATCATAATAACCATAAGAAGGATTTAATACTAATGGTAATTCACCAGTTTCATTTACAGCTAATTCTAATTCTGCTTGTTCAAATGATACTTCTTCAACAGGGAATACAGGTAATTCAACTGTATATTGAGTACCATTTAATGCAGTATCATAAATAATGATTTGGAATGTATTGCTTTCAGCATAAGCTGCAATTAAATCTAGAGGTAGAGATACTGTATAAGAATCATTTGCCATGAATGTTTGAGCAGGCATCATTCCAAATAATGAAACCATTCTTCCTTGCATTTGAATTCTAAAGTCAGTAGCTAATAAATATCCATTATCACGTAATGTATATTCAACAAAATATTCGCCATCTTCTTCAACAATTCTAAATGGTTCAACACCATCTAATCCGTTAACAATATCATAAGTCTTTGAATAAATACCATCAACATATGGTCTTTGTGCATCAACTAATAAGTCATAAACAATTTGTGAATGAGCATTTTCAAATGTATAACCACCACTAGCAATTTCAGTATCAACAACAAATTTTAATCTTTGGTTGTTATATAGATATGGAGAAAGTTGTAAGGCATGAGCTACAGGTCGGAAATCACCTTCAACTAAACATGCTTTTCTAATTTGTGTTCCATATAACCTTTTTAATAATTCACCTGAAGCAGCATCATATAGATCATATTTTAATAAATTAACATTTCTTAAAAGACTTAGATATACAGAATAAATACCCCATAATGAATTTTGAGAAAGTGGGTTAAATGCAACAGTGCTTAAATTACCATCAACATATTCATAATTTGTATTGAATGGGAACATTCCAGCAGGAATAACTTGACCATTACCAAATAATAATTGAAGTGCTGTATCATATGAAATAGAAGCTCTATCATCAAGTCCTGGAACATAGTCTAAAACAGGAGCTTCATCCCAGTTGCCATAGAATCCAAGATAAGGAACAGATAGATTAACACCATATTCATCTAATGCTTCTAATTTAACGAAACCTTCTACATAAGTACCATATGGATAATTAGTATCAAAGTAATCTTTTCTGTCATCGCTTAAAGTAATTTTTACTGTAACTTCAACAACACCTTTAGCATCAACTTGTACAAAACCATTGCTACTAACAACGCCATTTCCTTTACCTTCAAATTCAAATAAGCTATCTTCAATTCTTTCACTAATCTTATCTAATTGGTATCCATCAGCTTGAAGTGTTGTAGTTAATACAACAGGATCAAGTTTGAATGATAATACATTCTTAGAGAAGTTATTAACAGCAAATTTTAATTCATATTCACCAGTACGTTTTTCATCTTCGCCTAATTCAATCTTTGCTTTATCTTGACCAGCAACTGAAATATAAGCTGGAGAAGATGTAGCTGCATTAATATTAATTAAACCAGCACCTTGACGACGTGGAGAATATTCAACACCATTTGTTGAATCATAAAGAATTGTTGCAGTAGACATAATTAATCTATCAGCCATTCTTAATAAATCAACATCTTCATAAGATTCGCCATATAATTTATTTGCAAGATATTCTTTCATTACTGCCATATTACCTGCAAGGTTAGGAGCAGACATTGATGTACCAGACATGCAAGCATATTCATTAGCAGCTTCAGTTGCTAAAGCTGAATATACATATCCACCATAAGCAGTAATTTCAGGTTTTAATTTTAATGTAGGAGTAGGTCCCCAAGCAGAGAATTCATTTAATGTTCCACCAAGTTTGTAGATTGATGAACCAACATGAGCAGTAGGATCACTACTTGCAACAATAGCCTCACCATCTTCTTTTGAAATAGAACATACAGGAATTGTTACAGGGAAATCAGCATTTTCAATAACAGGGCTAATCTTAATACCACCAACATTATTCATAATTACGCAAGCAACTGCACCTGCTTGTTCAGCATAATATGCTTTTTCAGCAAATGAAATATCACCACGTAATACAACTGCGATTTTACCATTAACATCAACACTTGCAACTTCGGCAGGAGTACCAGTACCAATATAAGCCCAGCCGAATTCAACATCTTCAGCATCACCAACTAATTCTTCAACGAATTTACCTCTAACTTCAGGTTCTTGTGTTTTAACAGCTTCTGTAAATAATGCTGCAACACCACCAACGATAATAGCAGGTTCTTTTTGGTTTTCAGTTGCATAAGATGCAACAGCGATACATGCTTCATAAGATGCAGCTGTACCAATAGTAGCTTGGTCAGGGTTTTCAACAGTACCATAAGAATAAGTAGTACCCATACCTGAGTTGTAATCATTACCAGCAGAATTAGTAACAATAATACCAGCATCTCTTAATGCATCATAATATTTAGTATCATCAGAATAATCAAATCCACAAGGTGAACCAAGTGATAAGTTTACTACATCAACACCTAATACTAATGCATCATCTAATGCTGCAATGATATCAGTAGAAGCAGCACCATTACTAGAATCGGAGAATACTTTAAAGATTGCAAGTTGAGCATCTGGAGCTCCACCTTCAAATCCTTCGCCATTATTACCAGCGGCAATACCAGCTACATGTGTACCATGTTCATTACCTAATTGATAAATATTAGTAAAATCAGGATTAACATCAGCATCTCCATCAGCGTAGTCGAATGCGAAAGGTACTTTACCATTTTGATATAAATCATCAGCGCTAAGTTCACCATCCATTAATTGATAAGCATTTAAGTGATTTAATGCTTCCGCAATATAATCTTTGTTGAATGCTTGTACATCAGGTACTACACTAAATGCAGTGTGATCAACTTGTAAACCAGTATCTAAGATACCAATTACTGTACCAGCGCCACGATATTTATCAGATTTAGCACCATCTAGAGTAGAAACATCTACTACACTTGTATCATAATCGTGTTCATCATCAAGTTCATATACAACAGAAATATTGATACTTTCAACTTCTTTTAGTTCACTTAATTTAGCAAAATCACGATATGTAATTTTAGCGGCGAAACCATTAGTTACTGAAGAGTATGAACGCTTGAATTCAGCATTAGGTACAACTTTTAAGATTGCTTCCTTAGCTTTTTCTTGATCATTTTTTACTCTTTCTAGCGCTGCTTGTCCAGCTGCTGTATCTAAAAACTCAGCATAGCTTAAGTCTAAATTAGTTTTTCTAAAAGATTCAAATAAAGTATCAGACTTTAAATTAACGATTGTCCAAACTTCTGCATCAGGGTTAATCATATCTAAAGCTTCAAAATCACTCTTTAATAGATTTTCTAAAAGATCATCCATTTTGACATCTTCTTCAGAAATGACATGTGCTCTAGCTTTTGAGAAACTAGAACTTGCGAAAACAGATGTTTTAGCATTTAAACCATAAAAAGCTAATACAAGAAAAGCTAATAATGGTAAAACAAACAATTTTTTAAATAAATTAGTCATCTTTTTCTCCTTTTTTGAAATCATCATTATATAAGACTATCCCATCTTAAAATAATGTTATTTTATTATATCATTATTAAAATACAATTTTTACTGATTTGCATAATGTAAACGATTACATTGAAGAGTTAAAAACAATTAAAAATAAGCAGATTTAAATCTGCTTATTTTAATTTCACAATATTAATTATTTAATTGCTTCTACTTCATCCATTCTTAATTCTTGTTCATTTTGACGACCAAAGATTTCAACCGCTACTTTTACGATTTGTTTATCTTCGTCAATTTCAAGAACTTCAAGTTCTTGTCCTGCAAAGCTTCCAGAAATAACTTTAACAGTATCGCCAACTTTATAATCAATATTTAGTTCTAATTTAACTCCTGCTTGTCTAAAGATATTACCAATTTCATCTTTAGTTAGAGGAACTGGCTTAGCTCCTCCACCACTTGATCCTAAGAAACCTGTAACAAGTGGAGTATTACGAACAATGAACCATGAATCATCAGTTACAATCATATCAATGAATGTATAACCTGGATATAATTTTTCAGTAACAGTTTTTACAACGCCTTTTTTATTCTTTTCTTGTCTGGTAGTTTCAGGAACAAATACTTGGAATACATAATCTTCCATATGCAAAGATTTAATTCTTTGTTCAATATTTCTCTTTGCGGCATATTCCATACCATTTACTACTTGAACAACATACCAAGCACGAACGTTTTCAAATCCGTCAGCCATTTGCTACCTCTTCAATACGCCATGAATGAATAATTCGATTAATGCATCATATCCAATGAATAAGAATGCAAGAATTGCTGAAAAGACAACGACAATTAAGATATTTAAGAAGAATTCTTTACGTTTTAAACCAGTAATATGTTTAATTTCAGTAAATGATGAACGATAGAATGATGATGCTGCAAGGATTAACGCAACACTACCCATACCTACTAATACCCACGCAAATACTTTCCAGTATTCACCAATAATTGGTGTAGTAGACGCAATAGTTAAATTCTTACATAGTAATAATACGCCTAATTCAATAGAGAATAGAGCTAAAACAATAAGAATTAAATTTTCATAACGCCATTCATGACCTAAAACTTGAAGAACACGATTCTTCTTTTCTTTTTCATCCTTCATAATAATTTACTCCTTTATTTTGTTTCACGATGTATTGTATGCTTACCACAGCGTGGACAATATTTCTTTATTTCCATTCTTTCTGTAGTGTTAATTTTATTTTTCTTCGTTGTATAGTTGCGTGAAAGACATTCTTCACACACTAATATGATTTTTTCTCTCATAATTTCACCTATATTTGAAGTGCAATTATTACAACCGCCTATATATTTTATCAAAATTTATGTTAAAAGTCAAAAGATATAATCAATCATTAAGGGCTTTTTTCATTTTTTTAAGAATTCTTTGTTTAGTATCCGAGATTTTCTTACAATCAATTCCTGTAATAATTGATACTTCTTTTACTTTTTTTCCTTCAATAAAGCATAAATTAAAAATTAATTTTTCTCTTTCACTAAAATTATATTCATCATCATTTAAGCTAAAAGCAAGATCACTCTTTTCTTCTTCTTGTAAAGTATCTAAATAATCAATATCTACATTGATTTGTTTTAAATCTTTTCTTAAGAGGGTTATGATTCTACTCTTTACTACCATATCTACATAATTAGTAAATGATAATTTACTATTAGAATCATAACTTTTAATAGCTTTATAAATGACAATATTTGCTTCTTGAAGATAATCATCCCATAAATGATAAGGAACCTTTAAACTTTTTAAACGTGATTTTACTAAAAAGCTATATTTCCATAAGATTAATTCAATAGCTTCTTCATTGTTTTGATTTGCGTAATACAATAATTCATAATCATTGTATTTATAAAAATTATCCCCCATTAATTAATTTATTAACCCCTCTTTCTTAATATTTCGTAGAAAATAAGCGAACAAGATACACTTGCGTTGAGTGATTCAACATGACCAATCATCGGAATACTGATGATTGTATCACAAGATTCTCTTGTTAAACGAGAAATTCCCTTTCCTTCATTACCAACTACGATTGCATTTTTCCCCTCGTAATCATAATCAGTATAATTCATATCGCCATCCATATCAAGACCTACTACCCAGAAACCATGTTCTTTTAATAATTTAATGGTTTGATTAATATTAGTTACTTGAAATGTTGGAACATATTCAATAGCACCAGTTGATACTTTAGCTACTGTATCATTTAAACTAACACTTCTATTCTTAGGAATAATGATTCCATCGATACCTGTTGCGTCAGCCGTTCTAAGGATTGCTCCTAAATTATGAGGATCACTTAATCCATCAAGAATAGCAAGGCTGATATTCTTCTTATCTAATTTAAAAATTTCTTCTAAATCATGATAATGATAATCATCAACTATTGCACCTAGGCCTTGATTATTACCTTTAAACTTTAAATCCATCTCTTTTTGAGATATTAATTTAATTAAATTAGCTGGTATTTTATTCTTAATTAGGTGAATAGTATTATTAGTAACATAAACACTTTTAATAGTTTTATTACTATTAATTGCTTCGAGAACGGTATTTTTCCCATAAATGATCATTGTTAGCCTCCACAATATCAATGGCAGATTTGATGATTTCATCTAGACGTTTTTCATCTTTTTTTAAATATAAATAGCCAATTAAAGCTTCAAAGCCACTAGCTATTAAATATTCTTTAGGATCAACATTCTTTCGATGAATCATATGAACAGCATTTCTTCCTCTTAAATAAATCTTCATTTCTTCTTCATTTAGATTTGATAGAAGCTGATTCATAATGAATGCTTGACTCTTTGCGGAAACAAATTCAATACTTACTTCCCGCAAATCCTTAGTTTTAGTAATATTTTTACTTAGCAAATAATTCCTTATTTGTAATTCGTAATATGCATCACCTAGGTATGCAAGATTACTACCATTTAATAATTCATAGCGCATCTTATAATTTAATACCTAATTCATTTATCTTATTTCTTAATTCATCAGCTAAAGAAAAATTCTTTTCTTTACGAGCATTAAGCCAATTATTAACTAATTCTTTTTCTTCGCTTGATAGTGGTTTTAGATCAATATTTAATCCTAATATATATAACATATCTTTTAATGTTTTAAATTCATCTTGATATATTTTAAGATCAATATCATTCTTTCTTAAATCCGTGTTGATGATTTTAACCATTGAGAATAGATGTGTTATCGCATTACTAGTATTAAAATCATATGCCATTTCTTTTAAGAAATCATCCATTAAATTAATAACATTTCCACCATCTAAACTATCATTTAATTCTAATTTACGGTATAAAGAAATATAAGCTTTAACAATCTTTTCCCATTCACCCTTCATTTGAATCATTAATTCTTCTTGATAATTAATAATTTGACGATAATGGTTAGATAGAATTGCTAGTCTAAATACTTGAGGTTCATAGATTTTAATAATATCTTTAGTATTAATAATATTACCTAAAGATTTACTCATCTTCTCCCCTTTTAAATCAATTCGGGCATTGTGAATCCAGAAATTAGCAAGATAATTATTATATAAGGAATAGTTTTGCGCTATCTCATTTTCATGATGTGGGAATTTTAAATCAATACCACCACCATGAATATCAATCATTCCTCCAAAAATCTTATGAATCATAACTACACATTCAGTATGCCAACCAGGTCTACCTAGACCAAATTCACTAGCCCATTTACGGCCAATATCTTTAGTTTTCTTCCATAATGTGAAATCACGAGGATCTTTTTTACCAGTATTGATTTCAATACGTGATCCAATTTCTAATTCATCTAATTTTTGATTGCTTAATATTCCATATTTATTATTAGAATTTACATCATAATAAACATCATCACCAGATACATATGCGCTATTATGATCTACTAATCTTTTAACAAATTCTAAGATTTCATCAATATTTTCAGTAACTCTTGGACGAATAATATCCATTTCACATCCTAATTTTTCACATACATCAAGATATGCCGCAATATATTTATTAGCTACTTCTTCATCACTAATGCCTTCTTTAATAGCTGCATTAATGATTTTATCATCAATATCTGTAAAATTAGATGCGAATTTTACTTTATAACCTACATATTGTAAGAATCTCTTAACTGTATCAAAGAATATAACTGGACGAGCATTACCAATATGTGAATCACTATATACAGTTGGTCCACAAACATACATGCTAACCTCATTAGGCTTAAGCGTCTTAAATTCTTCAATCTGATTTGTTAATGAATTATATACTTTGATTTCCATAAATCAACCTTCCTATTTAATAAAAGGAGCCGATGTGTTCCATCAACTCCTTATTCTTAGTTTTGAGCACAAATTGGTAATCGATACAATAAACCAATAAACCAATTAACGCTTTGAGAATTGTGGTGAACGACGAGCTTTTTTAAGACCGTATTTCTTACGTTCAACAACACGTGAATCACGTGTTAATAAGCCAGCTTTCTTTAATCTTCCACGATACTCAGGGTTAACTAATAATAATGCACGAGCTATACCTAAACGAATAGCACCAGCTTGTCCACTAATACCACCGCCATAAACATTAACCATAACATCATATTGACTGCCAGTGTCAGTAAGTGTTAAAGGTTGAAGAATGTCTAAACGAGTAGCTGCAGAAGGAAAGTATTCAACAAAATTACGTTCGTTAACATCAAACTTTCCATTACCTGGAATTAATCTAACTCTTGCAACAGAACTCTTACGACGTCCAGTTGCTTGATATTGTGTAACTGCCATAATCTAGTCTTCCTCCTATTTAATCTCTAATGGGAATGCTAAAGGTTTTTGAGCAGCTTGTTCATGTTCAGGTCCTGCATAAACATATAATCTTGTATACATTTGTGAACCAAGCTTACCTTTTGGTAACATTCCTTTTACTGCAAATTCAATTAATTTAGTTGGGCATTTGTCCAATTGTTCTTGTGCAGTACGAGTTTTTAAGCCACCTGCATAATGACTTGTACGATAGTATTTTTTATCTTCTAATTTTTTGCCTGTTAAAGCAACTTTTTCTGCATTAACAACAATAACATAATCACCACCATCAATATTAGGTGTAAATGTTGGTTTATGTTTTCCTCTTAATACAGTTGCAACAGCTGTTGCTAAACGACCTAATACTAGGTCAGTAGCATCGATAACATACCATTTACGGTCTGCTCTAGCTAATTCATTTGTGTTCATAAAAGTAGAACGCATTTTAAATTCCTCCATTTTTCTTCGATAATTGAAGGGCATTTGTGGGTTTTAAGTCTCACGACTAATGTATCGTATTTATTATACACTTTTTTTTATTTCAAGTCAAATTATAAACTCTATCAATTTACGCAATCGTTGATTGAATATAATTACCAGATTTGATATCAGTTTTACAAATTGTAATAAAGGCATTACGATCTACTTCTCTAATAATTTTATTATATTTAGGTAATTCAAATTTGGAAGCATAAATAACAATTACACTTCTTTCAGTCTTCGTAAATCCACCTATTACATGATAAATAGTCATACCATGATGAATATTTGCAAGTAGCGTTTCTCTCATTTCTTCTTCTTTATTAGTAATGATTTCTATACGATTAGTTTTATATGCTGAATATGTTAAATCAACTGTCTTCGTATAACTAATCAATCTAATCAGTGTAAATAAGACATTTTCCAAACTAAAGATAGAAGACATTGCGATAATAATGCCATCAACTAAAGCACTTAATTTCGCAAAAGATATCTTTTTTCTTACTTGGAAATAATTAGCAACAATATCCATGCCACCAGTAGAACCACCAAATTTTAAGCATAAAGCAGCTCCATAACCAGTAATAATACCACCGATTATCGCAAGCAATAATCTCGTTCCTGGTAGCATTGAATTTTGAAATGAAGTAATTTCTGTTACTGTTTCACTAGCACCTTTAAAGAAACGGAATCCACTCATTCTAAAAGTATCAAATAATCCACTTCCAAAAGTAGCTTCACCATTTTGTAATGCTAACATGATTTGATCGCCACTCTTTAATAAATAAATGATTGGGCTAATCGTAAACATTTGTAATAAATTCAAAACAATAGTTTGTGTAATAATTGAAACAGTTGTTAGAAAAGCAAAGCGCTTGCTTAGACCTTTCCAGCTAAAAATCAATAAGGGGATGTTAATTAACATAACAATGGTACCAAGGTTATTCGCAAGAAAATTATTAACATCCTTATTGGAACTATATTTTTCAAATAATCCAATTGTTAATTGCGATAAACCAGTAGCTCCACCAGAAAAGAATCCACAGAGTAAAAGAATCCAAGCTACACCAAATGAATAAATAATTGAACCAATTATTACATAGATATAGCATTTTATAATTCTTTTTTTATCTAGTTTTCTCTTTTCTTCGACAGTTAAATTAACATAATTAACTTTATTATCCATAATATCTATTAACGAACACTTGTTCCACTCTTAGCATTATTGACTGTAACAATTTCTAAATCTTTATCATCAGCAGCACATAATACCATACCATTAGATTCAACACCACGGATGACTGCTTTCTTTAAATTTGTTACAACAATGACTTTTTTACCAACAAATTCTTCTGGAGAATAGAATTTAGCTATACCAGAAACTATTTGTCTTACTTCATCACCAATTTGAATTTTAGAAACTAATAATTTATCGGCATTTTCATGCTTTTTAGATTCTAAGACAACACCAACTTTTAATTCGACTTTAGCAAAATCTTCAATACTTATTTCATTCATTTTTTTAACTTCTTCTACTTGTTCTTTTGGCTTACGACTATTATGTAATTCTTCAAAATAAGCAAGTTCTTTTTTTACATCTAATCGATCAAATAAATGTTCAAGATTATTTAATTTCATTTGTTTATAATCAAAACCATATTTTAAATCAACTAAGGTACCTAATTCTAAATTTAAAGCTTTTAGAACCTTTGTTGATGTTTGAACTAGATATGGGCTTGATAAGTGCGCAACAATTCGAATTGTTTCAAGTAGATGATACATTACATCTGCAAGTTCAGCAATTTTATTTTCATCCTTGCTCAATACCCATGGAGCTGTTTCATCAATATATTTATTAGCACGATGAACTAATTCCCAAGTTTCTATTACTGCATTTTGTAATTTAAATTCATCAAAATAATTGATTGTATTTTTAATTACACTCGCCATTAATGTTTCTAATTCTTCATCATATTGATTAGTTTTATAAACAGTTGGCACAATACCATCAAAATATTTATTGACCATTGAAATAGTTCTTGAAACTAAATTTCCATAATCATTTACTAAATCATTATTATATCTTTCAATAAAACGTTCTTCATTGAATAAACCATCATTACCTAAAGGTAATTCTTTAGTTAGATAATATCTAACTGAATCTGATCCATAACGACTATATAAATCACCAGGATATACAGCATTTCCTTTAGATTTACTCATCTTACCTTCACGAGTTAGAATCCAACCATGAGCAATTAATTTAAAATTAAGGGGAATATCTAATGCCATTAACATAATTGGCCAGTATACCGCATGGAAACGTAAGATATCTTTGCCAATTACATGATAAGTATTAACCCCACTCATCCAATATTTCTTAAATAATTCATCATTATCAGAATTATAACCTAAGGCACTGATATAATTTGTTAACGCATCAATCCATACATATACAACATGTTTAGGATTACTTAATACAGGAATTCCCCAATCAAAACTAGTTCTTGATACACATAAATCATCTAATCCTGATTCTATAAATGACACTACTTCATTCTTTCTTGTCTCAGGGACAATAAAATCGGGATGATTTTTAATATGTTCAAGTAAACGATCAGCATATTTAGATAATTTTAAGAAATATGCTTCTTCCGATACCATTTTAGTTGGTTTACCACAATCAGGACAGGTTCCATCTTCATTCAATTGAGTTTTAGTAAAGAAAGTTTCACAAGATACACAATATGATCCACTATATGATCCTAAATAAATATCACCTTGTTTTAATAAACGTTCAAAGATTTTTTGAACATTTTTTACATGATATTCATCAGTAGTACGAATGAAATGATCATATTTAATATCTAAATCTTTCCAAACTCTTTTAGCTTCTTCTGCTACTTTATCAACATAAGCTTGAGGCTTTACTCCTGCTGCTTCCGCTTTTTCTTCAATTTTTAAGCCATGTTCATCCATACCTGTTAAATAGAAGGTATCGCGATTCATTAGGCGATTGAATCTTGCGAAAACATCACAAGCCACAGTTGAATAACTATTCCCTAATTGTGGAGTTCCACTAGCATAATAAATAGGAGTAGTTACATAACATTTTTTACACATAATAATCTCCAATTATTTACTAGCGTTAGTATTAATTTCTACTGCGTATTTTCTAAAGATATTCTTTTCCATCTTAAAGGCTTCTTCAATTGGAATTGCAACTGCTTCATTATGTTGTAAGCCAATTACTACTCCAGAATTACCAGCCATTAATTCATGAACTGCTTTAACTCCTAGACGAGTTGCAAGAATTCTATCAAATGGTGTAGGAATCCCACCTCTTTGAATATGACCTAATACTGTAGCTCGAGAGTCAAAGCCAGTTTGTTCTTTAATCTTTTGAGCAAGAGCTGAAACATCTGTAATATGTTCAGTAAATACGATTAAGATATGACGACGTTTTTGACGTTTTGCTTTAGAAACTAAGTCCATTACTACTTTTTCATCATAACCAGTTTCACTAGTGATGATTAAATCACATCCCCCCGCAATACCAGCTGCATACGCAATATCTCCACAATTACGTCCCATTACTTCAATAATTGAACATCTTTGATGAGAATTTGATGTATCTCTTAATTTATCGATACATTCAACGGCAGTATTGACTGCAGTATCAAAACCAATAGTGATTTCCGTACATGCGATATCATTATCAATAGTTCCAGGTAGACCAACACAACGAATACCACATTTAGTTAGACGTAATGCTCCATGATATGTACCATCACCACCAATAACAACTAACGCATCAATTCCTAATGCTTTAAGATTATCAGCACCTTTTTTAGTTACTTCCATATCTTGGAATTCAGGAAGACGAGCAGTACCTAAAATAGTACCACCACGATTAATGATATTTGTAACTGATCCACGGTTAAGTGGTCTAATATCTCCTTCGACTAATCCTAAATATCCATTATATACACCAAATACTTCAAAGCCATTATTAATACCAGCACGTACTACTGCTCTAATAGCAGCATTCATTCCTGGTGCATCACCGCCTGAAGTTAAAACAGCAATTTTATGTATTTCACTCATTGTTCTACCTCTTTATTTAATTTTTTCTAAATGCCAAATATTCTTAGCATATTCTTCAATACTTCTGTCACCCGCAAAGATACCAGCTTCCGAAATATTGATAAGTGATTTTCTCGCAAATTCTTTTGGATTCCGATAATCATTATCCATCATATGATATACATGAATATAATTTTCAAAATCAGCAAAGCACATATATTGATCGGCTACTGGTCCAAGATATAATAGATAATTAACAATATTATCAAAGTTCTTTCCAGCAAAGCCTTTCTTTAATCGATCAATAATCTTCATTAAACTACTTGATTGATTATAGAATTGAAGCGAATTATAACCACTTCTCCATAAATTATTTACTTCTTTAGCAGTCATACCAAAGATATAGATATTATCTCTACCAACCGCATCACAAATTTCCACATTAGCACCATCTAAAGTACCAAATGTTAACGCACCATTAATCATAAATTTCATATTACTTGTTCCACTAGCTTCTTTACCAGCTAAGCTGATTTGTTCACTAATTTCACTAGCAGGAATTAATTTTTCTGCACTAGTAACACAATAATCTTCAATAAAGACTACATTTAATTTCTTCTTAATTTCTGGATGCATTGAAATATCTTTAGAAATATAATTAATTAATTCAATAACTTCTTTCGCATGATAATAGCCTGGAGCTGCTTTAGCACCAAAGATATAAGTTTGAGGAGTCATATCATAATTAGGATTTTCAACTAAGATATTATATAATTCAATAATCTTTAAAACATTTAATAATTGACGTTTATATGCATGAAGTCTTTTAACTTGTGTATCAAATCGAGTTTTAGGGTCAATATCAACATTTTGTTTCTTTTTAAGCCAATTACTTAAATCTACTTTATTTTCTTCTTTTAATGATAATAATCTTTCAAGAACTTGATTATCATTTTCATATTTTCTAAATTGCTTTAAACAAGATGCATCTTTATACCAATCATGACCAATAGTCTCATCGAGTAATGCTGCTAATCTAGGATTAGATTGATACACCCAACGACGATGAGTAATACCATTAGTTACATTAGTAAATTTTTCAGGCATGATTTCGTAAAAATCTTTAAATGTATCTTTTTTAATAATTTCACTATGAAGATTAGATACACCATTTACACTATGACCAGCAAGAATAGAAAGATTGGCCATACGGAAATGATTATCCATAATTAAAGATAAACTAGCTGCCTTATCCCAATTATTAGGATATTTTTTCCATACTTGTTCCATAAAACGCTTATTAATTTCTTGAAGGATTTGATAAATACGTGGTAAAGTTCTTAAAACTAAATCTAAATGCCAAGTTTCTAAAGCTTCTGCCATTACTGTATGATTTGTATATGCAACAGTCTTATTAACAATTTCCCAAGCTTCATCCCAACCTAAGCCGTGATCATCCATTAATATTCGCATAAGTTCAGGGATACAAAGGGCTGGATGAGTATCATTGATATGTATAGCAGCTTTATCAGGTAAGGTTCTAATATCACCATAACGTTTAATATGATCATTAACAATATTTTGAATTGAAGCTGATACTAAGAAATATTGTTGTTTCAATCTTAAAGTCTTTCCTTGTGAATGATCATCTGATGGATATAAGACTTTCGTAATAACTTCGGCTTCGCTTGCTTTAGCCATTGCTTTAGCATAATCACCTTGAGAGAATGATTTCATATCAAAAGTTGATATAGATCTTGATTGCCACAATCTTAAAGTAGTAACAGTTGAACTATCAGCACCAGAAATTAAGAAATCATATGGCATTGCTTCAACAACAGTATCATCATGATATTCTACTTTTAATTTACCATCTTCAAAATTTTCAGTTACCCAACCACCGAATCGTACCTTTAAAACACGATCGGAACGAGGTACTAACCATACTTCACCACCAGGTAACCAAATATCTGGCATTTCTGTTTGCCAACCATCTACTATTTTTTGTTTAAATAATCCATAATCATAACGAAGAGAGAAACCCATAGCTGGATAATTCAAAGTAGCTAAGCTATCCATAAAACAAGCAGCTAATCTTCCTAATCCTCCATTGCCTAATCCTGCATCAGGTTCCATTTCATATAGATCTTCTAAATTAATATCATAATTTGCTAAGACTTTACGATAATCTTCAACTAGACCTAAATTATATAAATTATTTTTAAGGCTTCTTCCAACTAAAAATTCCATACATAAATAATATACTCTTTTTAGTTTTTGTTCCTTCATCTTGATGTTAAATTGACGTTTTTCTTCTAATAAAATATCAACTACTGTCATACTAACAGCTTTATATAATTGATCTTTAGAAGCGTCTTTAAAAGAAACACCAAAATATCGATTTAATTTTTCTTCAATATTTCTCTTAATTTCTTTTGATGAAATTGCATAAGCCATAATTAATCACCTTCATAAAATTATTAATTTTATGAATACTTTCTAATTAAATTTTATTTTTTATTTAGTATCGAATTATACATAGCAAGATAATCTTTACATGAATTATTCCAACTAAAATCGACATTCATTACCTTAATTATTTTATTATTCCAATCTCTATCTTGATAATCTTTAATAGCTGTTTTAACCATTTCCACTAATTTATTAGGTTCCATGCCTTTAAAGCTATAGCCATTTCCATTCTCATTTTTAAAATCATGAATTGAATCTTTTAATCCACCAGTTTCTCTAACCATTGGAATGGTTCCATAACGTGATGCAATCATTTGACTTAAGCCACATGGTTCACTAGCTGATGGCATTAAAAACATATCACAACCACTATAGATTCTTCTAGCTAAGCCTTGATTAAAAGCTAAAATAGTTTTAATTTTATCTGGATATTTAGTTTCTAGATTCTTAAAATAATCTTCATAATAAGGATCACCAGTTCCTAAAATAACCATTCTAATATCATTTTTTAGAAGTTCTTCTGCTGCATTCTTTAAGATTTCTAAGCCTTTATGAGCTACTAATCTAGTCACCATTCCAATTAATGGTGCATCAGTTTCTTTAAAACCAATTTCTTCTAATAAAGCTTTTTTACATTCTTTTTTTGCGTCAATACTATTTACATCATAATTCTTAACTAATTCTTTATCAGTTAAAGGATTATAGAAATCATAATCAATACCATTTAGGATTCCACAAAGCTTACCTTCTTGTTTTGCTTTAAGGATAATTGATTCTAATCCATGAGCATATTCAGCAGTAGTTATTTCTTCTGCATAAGAAGGACTAACCGTTGAAACAATATTTGATGTTTCAATTGCTCCCTTCATGATATTTAAATTATTATTAAATTCTAATAAATAAGTATCATTACGATCAATTCCAAAGACATCTTCAATAAAATTATTTTGTTGTGAATATATTCCTTGATATTCAATATTATGAATTGTGAAGATTCGCTTTAAAGATTTGAATTCATTTTTATAATAATAATGAGTTCTTAAATATACCGGAATCATTCCTGTTTGCCAGTCATGACAATGAATAATATTAGGTACTCTCTTTAATTTTAGCATTACTTCAATTACGGCTTTAGAGAAGAACGCAAAACGTTCAGCATCATCAAAATAACCATAGAAATTATCACGCTTAAAATAATATTCATTATCGATGAAATAATAATTTACTCCATCTAATTGACAATTAAAAATTCCACAATATTGTCTACGCCAGCTAAGATTAACTTCAATACTATCAACAAATTTAATAATTGAAGAATAATTCTTATTGATTTTAGCATAGAATGGAAGATAAACATCTACTTGATATTCTTTATTTGTAAGTTCAATAATTCTTTTTGGTAAGCTTCCTACTACTTCTCCTAAACCACCTGAAGTAAAGAATGGTTGACATTCGCTAGCCGCAAAAACAATTCTCTTATTTTTCTTCATATAAATCTCCACTTATTTTATTAATTAAACTACTTGATATTTGCCGAGATAGAATGGAACTTTTTCACAACCTGCTAAGGTATTATTTTCTTTAATTATTACATTCTTATCAGTTACAACATAATTTAAATGACATTTATTAGATACAGTTGTATCCTGCATCAATATTGAATTTTCTACTACTGCTCCTTTAGCTATTTTTACACCACGGAAGATAATTGAATTAATTACTGTGCCTTCAATAATACATCCATCCGCAACAAAGCAATTTTCAACTTTTGCATTACTTCCATAACGAGTAGGAGCAGAATCACGAACCTTTGTATAAATTTTATGTTGATCATCACCGAATAATTCATTACGAACATCTTCTTTTAAAAGTGACATATTACCTTTAAAATAATTTTCCATAGAACTCATTCTAAGATAGATACCATCATATTTATAGCCAAACATCTTTAATGATTTAACATTATTATGAATAACATCACGAGTAAAAGATTTAGCTCCTACTACTAACGCATCAGATAATAATGATGATAATAATGATTTATTGATAATAGTGATATTTAAGAAAACATTACATTTTTCATTTAATTTAGAATATAAATTACTACCAACTATGCGATCATTTTCTCCAATCTTAAATGATAAATTATGAGTCATATCTTCCGTAACATTCATCTTCTTATAGATTAATGTTAAATCAGCATCATGATTCTTATGAAAATCTAATACTTTATTGTAATCAACCATATTGACATTATCACTATCAGTTAAGATAAAATAATCAACATTCGATTTTTCAATATAGCCATTAACACTTTGTAAAGCTTCAAAACGATTTTCATATAAGAAATCACTACGATGTGATGAATATGGAGGGAAAATAATTAAACCACCATTTTTACGTGATAAGTCCCAATCTTTACCACTACCAACATGATCCATTAATGATTGATAATTCTTTTGTGTAAGAATTCCAATATCCGTGATATCAGCATATAAGAAATTTGATAATGCAAAATCAATTAAACGATATCTTGCGCCAAAAGGAATTGATGCCGAAGTTCTTTTACGAGTTAGTTCATCAATTGTTTCATTATGAATACTTGAAAATATAATTCCAGCTGCTTTCATGATTACTTTGCCTCCTCAATATTAGCGCCTGCTTCGATAATTGTATTATTTTTAATAATTGAATTACGACCGATAACTGCTATTTCTTTACCGCTAGCACGATCTTCACCAATTAAGCATTTCTTACCAATTACAACACTTTCATCAATAATCGAATATTTAATTATTGATGAAGCACCAATTTTAGCATCAGATAAGATTACACTATCGATAACCTTAGCACCTTTTTCGATAACAACACCTTTACTAATAATGCTATTAATTACTTCACCTTGAATATTAGTACCAGTAGAAACTAATGAATTGACAATCTTGCTACCAGGTGCAATATAAGCCGGAGATGATGCCGAATTTCTTGAATAAATTTTCCAACTAGAATCGTTGATATCAAATTCTGGATTATCACCAAGTAGATCTTGATTAGCTTCCCATAAACTAGATAAAGTACCAACATCTTTCCAATAGCCTTCAAATGGATAAGCAACCATCTTTTCTTTAGCATTTAGCATTGAAGGAATAATATTCTTACCAAAATCATTGCTGCTCTTAGGATCAACAGCATCCTTCTTTAGATATTCAAATAATTTTTCAGTCTTGAAAATATAAATACCCATAGATGCTTTATTGCTCTTTGGATGAGCAGGTTTTTCTTCAAATTCAACGATGATATTATTATCATCGGTATTCATAATACCAAAACGTGATGCATCTTCAATTGGTACTGTTCTTACCGCAATCGTACAATCCGCATTAGTTCTGATATGTTCTTCTAACATTAATTGATAATTCATCTTATAAATATGGTCACCAGATAAGATTAATACATGATCTGGATGATAATTTTCAATGAAATTAATATTTTGATAAATAGCATTAGCTGTTCCTTTATACCATTCCATTGAATCTTTTGCTTGATAAGGAGGTAGGACATGTACTCCACCATAAAGACGGTCTAAGTCCCATGGTTGACCATTACCAATATATTCATTTAAAATTAATGGTTGATATTGAGTTAAGACACCAACTGTATCAATACCTGAATTAGTACAATTAGATAGTGTAAAATCAATAATTCGATATTTTGCACCAAAAGATACCGCTGGTTTAGCAACTTTAGTTGTTAAAGCTTTTAATCTACTTCCTTGACCACCTGCAAGTAACATTGCAACACATTTTTTTTGACTATACATATTATTTCACCTTCTTTAATATAATTCCCGAATTATATGGTAAATGCATATTTAATTTACCATCACATTTAATAATTAATCCTTCAAGATTCTTAGATCCTGAATATTTAACATCTTCACTACAAATAATTACTTGATAATCACCTGGTTCTAAACCAAATGAATAATCATACCATTCACAGAATGAGAAATTGACAATAACAACATATTTTTCCAAGCCTTTATTGCGCATATACGCAAAGACTGAATGTTCTTTGTCATCAACTACTAACCAGTGGAAACCATCCCAATAAGTTGTATCATCATAAAAAGCATCACTACTCAAATAAATTTTATTAATATCCCGGATAAATTCATTTAATTTCTGATGTTTTTCAAATTGTAAGGAACTCCAATCTAATTCTTTGTTTTCATTCCATTCATTGAATTGACCTATTTCATAACCCATAAAATTTAATTTTTTACCTGGATGAGTCATCATATAGACAATATAAGTTTTTAAGCCAGCAAATTTTTGTTCATATGTACCTGGCATTTTATCAAGTAATGATTTCTTTAAATGAACAACTTCATCATGACTTAACGCAAGAATAAAATGTTCACTAAAGATATATGTCATTTGAAAACTAATTAAACCGTTATTATCGCCTCTAAATAAAGGATCCGTTTTAATAAATCGAAGAGTATCATTCATCCATCCCATATTCCATTTGTAATCATATCCTAACCCCCCATCTTTTACTGGAGTAGTGATATTAGCAAAACTTGTCGATTCTTCCGCAATCATTAAAATAGATGGATCGAATTCTTTAATTTTGGTATTTACTTTTTTAATAAATGCAACAGCTTCTAAATTGATATTGTTACCATAAGAATTAGGTACCCATTCACCTGCATTTCTACCATAATCAAGATATAGCATTGATGATACCGCATCAGTTCTTAAACCATCAATATGGAATTTATCACACCAAAAGACGGCATTACTGACAAGGAAACTTTGAATTTCACATCTTCCATAATCAAAACATCTAGTTCCCCATCCCTTATTTTCCATACGATATAAAGAAGGATGTTCATATAATGGTTGTCCATCAAATTCAATCAAACCATAATCATCTTTCGCAAAATGTCCAGGAACCCAATCAAGGATAACACCAAAGCCTGCTTGATGTAAGGTATCAACAAAATACATAAAATCTTCCGGAGTTCCATATCTTGGTGTTACCGCATAATAGCCGGTTACTTGATAACCCCAAGAAGGATCATATGGATATTCAGATAAAGGCATTACTTCTACATGCGTATAATGCATTCTCTTTAAATATTCTACTAATTCATCAGCAATTTTCCGATAATTAAAGACATTACCATCTTGATAACGTCGCCAAGAGCCTAAATGCATTTCATAAATATTAAGAGGATTTTTATAAGTATCTTTCTTATTTCTTTCTTCCATCCATTTATCATCATGAAATTGATATTTGTTTAAATCAAATACCTTACTAGCTCTATTAGGACGAAGTTCTGAATGAAAAGCATAAGGATCAGCTTTATATAACAATCTTCCATCCTGAGTTGTAATTGTAAATTGATAAGAATCAAATTCTTTAACTCCTTCAATTATTACTTCCCATAATCCTTCATTAGTAATTTTTCTCATTGGATTCTTAAATAAATCCCAATTATTAAAATCACCAATGACATTTACATATTTAGCATTCGGAGCCCAAACACAAAATCTTGTATATTTTTTTGTGTAATGAGCGCCTAAAAGTTCATATGCTTTTATGGTACTTCCTTGATGAAAATAGTAAAGTGCTAATTCATCCATATTTTACTCCTTTTTATTTTATTTATTTTCTAAAAAAACAAGGCATACTTTTATTTATTATATCATAACAACCCAAAAAATACAAAGGAATTGAAAAAATAAAAAAATATCCAAAAATATATTTTTTATTGTTTATTAATTATTTCCTATATAAAATAAAAGAG
>ONHH01000072.1 GCA_900317575.1 uncultured Bacillota bacterium
GTTAATAAATATCTAGTTAAAATTGCGGTAATAGCATATAGTGCAACATAGATAGCCCCTTCTGTAATGGAATTAATTATCTTCTTGTTCTTCATTATCTAAAGATTCATTATCTTGATTATTTTCATCACCAACATTATTAAATGCTGCTTTGAAATTAAACATTCTAATTAATAATTTAATTAAATATACTAAAGACATGATTGCAGTAACAAGAATACATATTGATAATATTACAATTGGTATTGATAAGAAAGTAGCTGGTGAATTAGGATCTACAATGATTTCACCAGATTCCCCAATTTGAATATATTTGATAAAGAAGCCAGTAATAAATAATAGTGCTACCGCAATAATTTCTGTGATGATTGAAGTAATAACATACTTTTTAGTTATTTTAGTAATTTCATTAGCGTTAACATGGGTGCCATTAAAGACTCTATCATCCGCAAATAAATTAAAATTACGTGATATAAATATTACTGCAACAATTCTTATTAAAGATGCTACTCCTGAAATAATCGTTGGTATTAATGATTGTGATAAATAAACAGATAATTCATCAAATAATTGTTGAACACTGATTTCCGAATCATTAATATTAAGTTCAGCTTGTTTAAAGATAATTGGATTAAAGATTGTTATTAATGTTGATACTGTAATTAATATTAACGCAATTATGGTATATTTCTTATTTAAGGGATTGGTCATCTTATTAAAAGCTAGTACTAAAAGAATAGCACATGCGATATAACCAAATGGTATTTTAAAGAAAGTTAGACTTAAAAAAGAAAATAAGGCTGCTAATGATAAATAATTTAATATTGTTTTTTTCATAATTATTCCTCTCTATATTAATGGTGTTGATGGTTCAGAAACATATATCATTATTTTATTTTTAACTTTACTATTACTACATACAACTGTTAAGGTTGCTTGACAAGGTTTATTAAAAGTTATCTTTATTGTATTATTTTCTAATTTCAAATAATTATAATTATCTGATGGTTCCATAATATAATCAATCTTTGTTTCAATATCACTTGGATTAAAGCTAAAAGATAATTTAAGGGTTGTAGTTTCTTTTTCAAGATATGTTACATTGACATAACCATTATATCCTTGTTTCTTTAAAGCAGATGATTCTAAAGTTTCATGATATTCAGGACTAATACAGATAATTTCTTTTATTTTTTTAGTACAACTTGTATTTATTAAAATTAAAAATAGTAAGTTAATCAATAATAATTTTCGCATTTTATTCACCTTAAATACATTATATCATATTTTATATTGATTTGCAAAGGTTGATATTTCAAATAAAATATGTTATAATGGTTTCATAGGATATATTATTATGGCTAAAAAAAAGATTCAAAATTTAAAAGATAATATATCAAAGATGAATGAAAGATTAAGAAAGATGGGAGTTGTTAGATTCTTATCCTTAGGATATCTAATAACTATTACTCTTGGTACCATTCTTTTAATGCTGCCTTTTGCGACAAAGGAAGCTAGTAAAGTAGTAATAAATAATGTTGGAGATTGGTTTAATCTTCTCCTTAATACAATTCTTACTGCTACTAGCGCGACTTGTGTTACTGGTTTAGTATCCTTTGACACCCTTGATCATTGGACGATGTTTGGGCAGATTGTAATTATTGTTCTAATTCAAATTGGTGGATTAGGATTTATGACAATTATTACTTTAATCTTTTCCATCTTTGGTAGAAAGATTAATTTATTTGATCGAACAGTTTTGATGCAGTCAGCAGGTTCCTATTCCATTAGTGAAGTAGTTACCTTACTTAGAACAATTTTAATTGGTACTTTCTTAATTGAAGGACTAGGTGCTACCTTACTCTATTTAAGATTAAAATTTGGTTATGGATTTAGTGATGGACAAGCCATTTATTATGGTATCTTCCATGCGATATCAGCATTCTGTAATGCAGGATTTGATTTATTTGGTCATTTCAGCTCCTTAACTAGTTTTGTAGCCGATCCAGCAATTAATTTTATTATTGCGGGATTAATTATGTTAGGTGGATTAGGATTTATTGTTTGGTTAGATTTAATTACATCTAAATTTAGATGGCGCAATTTAGAATTACATACGAAAATAATTATTGTCTTTAATACAATTCTCTTTATCGTTAGTGGTCTATTCTATTTATTATTTGAATATAATAGCCCTAGTATGAGTGGAATGAATTTCTTTGAAAAGCTTCTCGCATCATTCTTTATGGGAATAACACCTAGAACTGCAGGATTTAATACAATTGATTTAACTCTACTTACTCCTAGTTCTAAATTATTTACTGTAATATTAATGTTTATTGGTGGAGCTCCTGGTTCCACTGCTGGTGGTATTAAAATTACAACAATTATTGTTATTCTCGCAAATTTATTTAGTCTTGCTAAAAACCATGAGGATATTCATTTATTCAAAAGAAGAGTATCAGGAAAACTTGTAAGACAATCTTCAGCCTTATTCATTTCTTATTTATTAATTGTCCTACTTTCTACTATTACTATTTGTGCAGTCGAAGCTAATTTTAATGTCGTTGTCAAATTTGAAGATGTTTTATTTGAAGTAGTTAGTGGAATTGGTACTGTTGGTTTAGGAATGTTAGAGGTTGTAAATCTAACTGTCTTTACAAGAATTGTCTTAATTCTTCTAATGTATATTGGACGTATTGGAGCATTTACATTATTTGCGGTATTCTTCAGTGAAGAAAGTGATTCAATTATAAAATTACCGGAAGGAAATTTATTGGTAGGTTAATATGAAACAATTTTTAATTATTGGTATGGGGGAATTAGGAAAACATCTTGCGAATAAATTAGATGAATTAGGTCATGAAGTTGCGATAGTCGATGTTGATGAAGTAACAATTGATTTTTTAAAAGATCATTTTCCTAATGCCTTTGTTGGTGACTGTATGCAAAAAGCAGTATTAAAAAAATTAGGTGTTAAATCCTTTGATATATGTTTTGTTGCGGTTGGAGGAGATTTCCAAGCTTCGCTTGAAATAACCAATAATCTTAAAGAATTAGGCGCAAAATATATTATTACTAAATCTTCATCAGATATTCAATCTAAATTCTTACGTTTAGCAGGTGCTGATGAAACTATCTATCCTGAAAAAGAGGAAGCTGAAAGATTAGCTGTTAGATGTGATTCTTTAAAGATTGATAATTTCTTTGATTTAGGATCAGATATGGGAATATATCTAATTAAGCCTTTAAAGAACTGGGTAGATAAGATGTTAAGAGAATTAGATATTCGTAATAAACATAAAATTAATATTGTTGCGGTTAAAAAAGAAGATCAATTATTAATTCCTGATGCTAACTATGTTATTAATAAAGAAGATGGAATATATGTTGTTGGTCTTAATAAAGATGTTAAAAAATTAGTAAAAAAATAAAAAAATACTTGTTATTATTTCTCGATAATAACAAGTATTTTATTTACCCAATTACTCCATATGACTCTATATATTCATCATAATAAGGATCATTAATAATATATTCTCTTAAATATTGATATTTTTCTAATATATCATTAAAATTATCAATTCTTACTCCTGAATTAGGAACAAGTTCAAGTAAACATTTAATCCTTCTTATTTCTTTTATATATTGATCATCCTTATCTAAAATTTCTTTACCAATTGGCTGATTCATTTTTAAATCATAATACCAAGTAGTAAAATATAGATTTATGACTCTGGTTTCAAAATAAAGAAATTCTATTGAGTCTGGATCTACCATTGTTTGTTTGATATATTCATAATTATAATTATTTTCATAAATTATTTGATATCCAACATCATCTAATGAAATAGTATCATCTTTCATATTTATTCTAATCTTTTTTTCAATACAATATGGATAAAAATCTTCAAAAGGCATTAAGTATTTATCAAAGTTTTCAATTGTTAAATCAAGATCTTTTAAACAAGTATTCTCAATTCTATCAATTGGTATTCTTTCTACATAATTAGATATTAATGGTTCAACAGTATTGCCTTCACCATAATTAGATACAAATAAACCAATTCCTGTAATTACATCATTATAAATAGATACTTGGATTTCAATTAATCCATAATAGAAATGACGAATAGTTGCTCCTCCACCATCCATGAAATCTCTATCTAACAATGTATCAATTATTACTTGAGGATTGCCACCTAATCTTTCACCAAATAAAGAAAAATTATCGGTTATTGATGCAAGATCAGTAATGATATAATCATCAACTGCATAATAATAATTCATATATTTACATTTAATAGTAGTAACAATATTTGTAGAATGTAGAGGGGATAAAGAATGAAATTCATCATCAATTATTTTATAATTAACATCATGTTTATTATCTTTTTCAACTAAGTTATTATTCCCATTTTTATCAAAATCATCCAAATTGATAATATTTGGATATGATTTAGCTAATTTAATATCTTCATTTAAAAAGACTAAATTATCATTAATAAAATCGAGTTGTTCTAACGTAGTATAATTCTTAATTTCTTTTTCACTCTCACAAGAAAAAAGAACAATTAGTACTAAAACTAAAATACATATTTTATATAATTTTTTCATATATATTCTCCTTTCTTTTTCTTATTATATCAAAAAAAATAAATAAATTATACTTATAAGCTAATTAATAAATAAACCGATAATAGAAAATAATCTATTATCGGTTTTATTTTTAGATTTCTTCAATACAGTTAATATAATCTAAACTAGATAAGGCTTCAATAATTTCAGAATGAGTTTTATATTTCTTTAATTCTTGTGATACAATACTTAAAGATATTGTATATACACTTAATCCAGAATTAACATAAGCTGGATTCATTTCAATATCATCGATATGAAGACCTAATTTACGAATAGTTGCGGTAAAGTTTTGAAGATCGGTTTTATTTTTTAATTCTAGATGAATTTCAAAATGATTACTACGATCTTTTAAATATGTTTCAAGAGCTGGTAAAACATTCAAAATTATGAATAATAATGCTCCAGCAATAAATCCTACTGTATAGAATCCTCCACCAATAGCTAAACCAATAAAGGTCATTGTCCATAAAGCTATAGCAGTAGTAAGACCTTTTATTTGACTCTTTGATGAATAAAGTAATGTGTTGGCACTAATAATTGCAAGAGCAACGACTAAACATGCAGAAATAACGGGAATTTGAGCCCCAAAATTGATCATAAAATACATATCTAAGCTTGCTGCTATATTACTTGATAGAGTAACTAGAATAAAGGTTCTAAAACCTGCTGAATGTCTTTTATTACTTCTTTCAATACCAATTAAGGATGCAAATAAAAAGCATACCGCAAATTTAAATAATATTGACCAGATATTTATTTCTTGTGACCAAGTACCTAATAATTGACTAAGTGGATCACTAGCTGATAATTCTTGAATAGTTAATAATTTCATATTTATCTCCTTCTATTTATAAAATCTCGCATCCGATTTCTACCAGTTTCAATTTCTTCTTCTTCAGCAGCATCTGTAAATGCTTCTTCTTCATCATTAACTAATTCTGGTAATTCTTTTCTTATTTCATTGATTTGAGCAATTAATTTATCTACTTCATTCTGTTTATGATCTATATTTGATACTTCTACTACTTCATCTAAATTATTAGAATATGATTTAGATAAATATAAACCTAATTTAGCACAGCCTGGGCCAATTAATTCATAAAGAATACTTGATGCTAGAATAATAGTATTTAATGCGATACCAAGTTCAACTTGACCATTATCAGCAAAGATTCTTGAACCCATTGCGGCTAAACCTATCGCAACCCCTGCTTGCGGAATCAAGCCTAAACCTAAATAATTTCTAATCTTCTTATCCGTTTTACATCCAAGGCAGGAAAGGAAGGCTCCTCCATATTTACCAATAATTCTTACAAAGAAATAAATAATTGATACTAAAACAAGTGGAACACCTAAACTCACCATATCTGTTGAAATGAAATTTCTTAAATCAAAATTCATTCCACTTCTAACAAAGAAAAGTAACATGATTGGTGGTGTAAAATAATTGACTTGTTTAAATAATCTTTCACTATTATCTTTTTGATTGGTATATACAACACCAATAGCCATACAACCAAGAAGTGGTGATTGACCAAATAAACTACAAATACCACAGAATAAGAATATTACTGCAATAACAATAATTAACCTATTATCATTAGTTCTTTTTTGAGGAAGTAAGAATCTTAATATAAATCCAAATGCAAAACCAATTGCAAGACATATTAAATTATAAATTATTGGTAATATGACTTCTTTAAAATCAAGTGAACTACCTTGATTATTAATTCCTAGGCAGATTGCGATAGCTAAAGAATATAATATCAATGTAACTACATCATCTAATGCTACTACTTCAAGTAAGGTATTAACATAATCACCTTTTGCGTTGGTCTGTTTAATTGTCATCATTGTTGATGCAGGAGCAGTAGCTGAAGATAATGCTGCAAGAACTAAAGAAAATGATGTGTCTATATGTAAAATAAAATTAGATACCAAAAATACTAAAGCAAATGCTAACAAGCTTTCTGATAAAGTAATAATTATTACTTTAAAGCCAGCTTTTTTAAGATTAGATATTTTAAAAAACTCTCCAGCTGAAAAAGCGATGAAAGCTAAAGCAATATCACTTAAAAAATCTGTTCCCACAATAAATGATTTTGGAACTAAATTTAAGATACTTGGACCAATTAAGATACCAGAAATAATGTATGCTGTTACATTAGGTAATTTAAGTAGTTTAGTTAATCTAGTCATCATAAAACCAGTAAATAATATTAAAGCAACTGATAGAATGATGATACTTGTATTAAAGGTTGCAGAACCTGCTTCAAGTCCTAAAGCCTCTAGCAATTCTTCAATTCTTGACATAAATTCACCCTCTTAGGATTATGTATAATAATTATACCACAAAATAGATTAAATTAATAAAAAAAGAATTATTAAACTACTTGTAATTATAATAAACTGCAAATAAATTCTATTTAAAATAGTTCCACATTTCCAAGTAAAAAATCTAGTAAACTAACATGCATTATGCCAAAATCATCATAAAATGTTTTAGATATATCATTTCTTATTATTATCTTTTTAAAGAAATCTCCAGTTATTTTTAATGAATCAAGTTCATTATTTGCTTTTTCTTCTTCATTCATTCTTAATGCTGATTGAATATAGATTCTTTTATCGAAATAGTTAACTATAAAATCTATTTCTTTTTGTTTTTTTAATCCGTTTCTTCTATCTTCTACTACCCCTATATCAACAGAATATCCTAATCTTATAAGTTCATTATAAATAATATTTTCCATGATGTGTCCTGGGTCATTTTGTCTGTAATTTAACCTTGCGTTTCGTAAACCTAAATCACAATAATAATACTTATTTGGATAATCAAAATATTTTTTTCCTTTGACATCATATCTTTTAGCCTTAGATATTAAAAAAGCATCTTCTAATTGATTTAAATATCTTGTAATCAACCCATCATCTATTTTAACAGATGACTTTACATTTATTGAATTGGCGATATTAGATGAATTAGTTAGTGAACTTATTTGTGATGCTAAATAATTTAGCATTTCATCAAGTACATCTTCTCTTCTAATTTTTCCATGTTCAACTAAATCTTTAATATATATTTCATTATATAAATTTTTTAGATATTCTTTTTTATCATTATCGTTAGTAATGTTTATTAGACCTGGCATACCGCCAAATTCCATAAATTCATCAAGTAATTCTCTTTTATCTATATTCTTATAAGAATATAATTCACTAAAGGATAATGGATATACCTTGATTTGACTAGATCTTCCTCTAAATTCAGTTGCTATATCACTTGATAACATTTTTGAATTGCTTCCAGTAACATAACAATCAAGATTTTTATATCCTTTTAATTCATTCAACATGTCATAAATAGTTACATCAATTCCGCTATCTTCATCTTTAACTATATTTGTTAATTGTACTTCATCAATAAATAAATAAAACTTATCATTAGTACCATTGATTTTGTTTTCAACATATTCACATAAATAAATAGGATTTCTGAATTTTAAATACTTCCTTTTATCTAATTCAATTTTAATTATATGTTCTTCTTTAGTCCCATTATTTATCAAATAAGAATTAAACAAGTCAAATAGCAAAGTTGATTTACCGCATCTTCTAATACCAGTAATTACTTTAATATTTCCATTCCACATTTTTGATATTATTTGTTGTAAATAAAAATTTCTTTCTATCATATTTACCTCCTTGCGAAATTAATGACGTTTATGTCCTAACTTTCGTATATAGTATATCATCTGATTAATGAAAAATCAATTTATTAGCATTCATAATTTGTATATTTTAGGACGAAAACGTCATAACTTTCGCACAAAAATCATAAAAGATGGCTAGGATTTCTCCATTATATAAATCAATTATAGGAGATAAATACAATTTAGATTCACCTATTTTAAATTCAGGTGAAAATTTTCTATTAGTTCTAGACATAAGAAAAGCACCCCTTTCTTGGTTATATTATACACCTTTTTTAGGTGTCCAAGATTTGGGGTGCATTTCACTAAGATACTAGTTTAATAATTCTTTTTTTTATTCTTTACTATAAATATACTCTTTAAGTAAACGAAGATTCTTAGATTGTATAGCTGCAAAAACAAATAATACAATACCAAAAATAATTGCCAAAATCCATACAACATTAAATTGTTGCATTATCGCGATAAGTGATCCAATTACTGCTACTACCGCATAAATATACATGACAACATTAATAAAGGTTAATGATCTCTTCTTTTTCATTAATGTTTCTGGATCATAATTCTTAGTTAATAATAATCTAATAGCAACAATTAAGGTACCTATTGCCATTATTAATGATGGCACACCAACAATTAAGAATATCAATGCTACTGCAATTAAAATAATAAGAACAAAGACATATGCTAAAGCAGCAACTCCTTCTTCTTCCTTAGGATGAGTAGCAGAAGCCCATAAATAAATACCTAAAATGACTATACCAATTGATACTGCAATAATGAATGCAGCCGCAACAATTGATAGAATACCATTTTTTCTAATTAACTTCTTGATCGTTTCTTCCATTTTGTTCTTCCTCCTTAATTAATTTTTTATTCTTCTTATTTAAAATTAATAATAAGATGATTGCGATAAAGGCACTACCTAATTCTGCAATCGGGGTAGCAACAATAACGCCATTTAAATCAAGCTCCGTTAGATATTTTAACACATACATAAGGGGTATGTCAAATACTCCCTTTCTTAAAATTGATAAAATGAAGGAAAAGACTTTATTTCCGGTTGCTTGAAAGATAGTATTTGTTGAATAAGATATCGCACATAATGGTACCGCAAAAGCTAATATTGCAAGAAATGATGAACCATATTTAACTGCTTCTTCATCCTTAGGTAAGAAGAATCTCATCAATGGTTCTCTAAAGAGTAGATATAAGAATAACATGATTAAAGCAAATCCTACCGCAACGATATACATTGCTTTAATACCATCTCTTCTTCTTTGATGATTCTTACTAGCATAATTATAAGCAATAAAAGGTAGCATTCCTTGAGTAGTTCCCATTAAAGAATGGAAAGCAAGTGTATTAGCTTTTTTAGCAATATTTAAACCAGCTACTGCTGAAATATTAGTTGGCTTATTGACAAGAACATTCGCAAAGATATTTGATACCATCGCTAGTGTTGTCGCAAGAGCAGCAGGGAAACCAATAGATACAATTTCTTTTAAGATTCCCTCTTTAAAAGTAAATTCTTTAGGATTAAGGGAATAGGTTGATATATTCTTTTTTGTTAAAAGAATATAAATAATAAAATAAAGGCTTGCGATAATATTAGATATTAAAGTTGCAACAGCAGCTCCAACTAGGGGATTATCTTTAATGATTATAAACATGAATAATGGGTCAAGGATAATATTTAATATAACACCTAAACTCATACCGATACTTGATTGAAATGCTGCACCAACGCTTCTAACTAAATGGCCAAATAATTGGTTCATAATACTTGGAAGAGCACCAATAATCATTGTAATAATCATATAATTGAAAATTAATGAATAAGTTTCTTCAGTTCCACCAACTAATCTAATTAATGGTTCATGAAAGATTATTAATATTAAAGCATAAAGGAGAGCAAAAGCAATACCACTATATACCGATATTACAAAGGCACTGCGAGCTTTTATTCTTTCTCCTTTACCTAAGAACCTTGCGATAACGCTAGCTCCACCAACACCAAATAAATTTGCAATAGCTGCCATAATAACATAGACTGGCATAATAATTCCTAAAGCAGCAACTGCTGTTTCCGAGCCTTCACCAATTCGACCTAGAAACCATGTATCAGAGAAATTATATATTATCGCAATTAATTGACTTATAATTGTGGGAATACATAAAGCTAAAAAAGCTTTAGGTATAGGGTATTTTTCAAATATAATTGTTTTATCTTTTCTATTTTCCATATCTAGATTATAGCAAATTTTACCTATAATTGATTTGTTATTGCTCAAAAGAAAAATGAATGATACTATAGAAATAATATCATTCACTTAATTATTATAGTTTTATTAATTTACAAATATCATCAATTGATTGGAGATCTTTTCTTAATTTTATCTTACCATCTAAATCAACGATTATATCTTTTTCTTCAGGAAGAAGGCAATGATGAACGCCACCTTTTCCATTCATACTATTTTGATAAGAGCCAGTTCCAATTAAGCCGATAAATAATCTGCCATCTTTAGGAAGATTGATATAACCTTTATCTTTTTCAAAATAGACGTCATCGCAATCACAAGTGATCCCCGCAAGGCGAGCTTTAACCATTTCTTTATCAAGATTATTAATTGGTTCTACTTCAATTGGCTCTCCTAACGCATACATTTCTGGTAATGCTATAAGGAGTGAAGAATTAACTACATACCAAGGATAGGCATCTGTATATTTTTTAGCTACTACTTCATATAAATTAATTGTTGCATCTTTTTGGGAATATTTACCATTTTCGGAAATGATTGATGGAACTTTTACATTATTCTTCTTACATACATCCATAACTAATTTTAATAATGATTTACTCCATAATGAATAATTAAAATCATCACTTAATGGTAGAGGAGTTCCACCACCAATATCAAAATAGTTTACTGTTGGATAAAGCTTTTGTGCTTTAATGTAATAATTAAATGTTTTAAAGAAGTTTTCATTATATTTATCTTCTTCATAATCAAATCCTCTTTGATGATAATGAATTGTAGATAATACTAATTTAGTATTTTTTAAATCATCAAGGATTTTATTAATTTCATCATCCATTAAACCAAAGCGATCATTTTCTACTTCATCTTCACTATATAAGGCTTTAAGATGAATTCTTAA
>ONHH01000075.1 GCA_900317575.1 uncultured Bacillota bacterium
CCACAAGGAAAAGAACATATCATTGAATTGATTAAACAAATAGAAAAATTACCTTTTGTTTTAGCTGCTGAACCAAATTATTTAGATTACCCCGATTAAAAACTTTAAGACATAAAACAATAGCAAAACAAGAACAAGACTCTGCAAGCTAGGCAGAGTCTTTTTTAACTATATGATTTATTGAAAATAAATAACAAATTATTGGAAAAGCGTAAAAAATATGATGTAAAATTATTGGAAAAGCGTAAAAATAATGGTATAATTATATTGGAAAAGCGTAAAAAACATGATGTAAAATTATTGGAAAAGCGGAGGTATATAAATGTATCGTAAGATTTCTAACTATATTGAAAATTATTTAGTGGGAAAAGAAAATAAAATATTGTGTATTGATGGTGCAAGACAAGTTGGTAAAACCTATATCATACGTGAATTGGCTAAAAAGTATTATAAAAATTATGTAGAAATTAATATGGCTAACGATAAGGCTGGCGATGGATTATTTGCAAATGTAAAAACAATTGAATCATTTTATATAGAAGTAAGTGTTATTGCAGGTGATATGCTAGGAAATAGAGAAGATACTATTATATTTATCGATGAAATTCAAGAGTATCCTAATTTACTAACTTTATTAAAGCCTTTGTGCTTTGATAATAAATATAAATATATATGTAGTGGTTCAGAATTAGGGCTTGCCTTATCAAATACAACATTAACTCCAATGGGCTCAATTATTGAAAAGAAGATGTACCCGATGGACTTTGAAGAATTTTTAATTGCTAATTCTGTTGGAGATACAGTTATTAAACATTTGAAGAAATGTTTTGATGATAGAGTAGCATTAGATGAAGCACTGCATAATAAAATACTATATTTATTCAAAACATATCTATATGTTGGTGGAATGCCTGATGCAGTGAAAACATTTGTGGAGACTAAAAATGTCTTTAAGATAAGAGAAATACAAGAGGATATAATTAATTTCTACGTTGAAGATGCATCAAAATATGATAAAAAGCATAAGCTAATTATTAAAAGAATTTATGAAATGATACCTTCTAATATTGAAAATAAAGTGAAGAGAATTCAATATAAGGAAATAGAAAAGATTGATGACGTTAGATATACAAAATATGCTAATGAATTTGAATATCTAATATCATCTGGTATAGCTTTAGCCGCATTGGCAGTAAGTGAGCCAAAATTTCCATTAGCCCAATCTAGTAGTAAAAATCTTATTAAATTATATATGAATGATGTAGGTTTACTCACAAACATTTTATATAAGCACAATATAAATGCTATTTTAGATAATAAAACTGGAGTGAATTTGGGTGCTGTATATGAAACATTTGTGGCACAAGAATTAAAATGTCATGATCATAAATTATTCTATTTTGATAGCAAAAAAGTTGGAGAAGTAGATTATTTAATAGACAATTATGATTTACTTAATGTTTTGCCAATTGAAATCAAATCTGGAAAAGATTACAATTCTTTTAGAGCATTACCAAAATTATTAAACAATCCTAATTATAAAATGACTTCTGGCTTAATATTTAGTAATAATAGAGAAATAAAAAAAGAAAATAATATTGTATATTTACCAATATATTTTATTATGTTTATTTAAACTATTTAAAACTATTTTAATATGAGATAATATTATTGAAAAAGGAAAATATTATCTTAGTCGACAAGTAAAGTATTAATGTTGATAATTCTCCAAATTAGTTATTTATTATATAAATTAGTTATTGATAATTAGATTCTAGTATTTTATAATTAAAGTGTAGGAGGATTTTGAAAATGAGAACAATTGGTAAAATAATCAAGGAATTAAGAATTGAACATAATGAAACACAGGATGATCTTTCGAAAATACTAAATATTTCTAATCAATCAATATCAAAATGGGAAAGAGATATAGCCGAACCATCAATTGAATTATTAAAAGCAATCGCAAATCATTATAATGTATCTATGGATTATATAACCCAAAGTGATTATAAAAGTGTTATTGAATTAGAAGTTGAAGTCAATAAAAAATCTAAGATAATGGTTTGGACCGATTTTGAATACTTAAATTCGATTGCGCCAATAGCAACTTTAGATACAACTAGGAAGACGCCTGGAAAATGGTTCTTACCAACGCATCCAGCCCCAAAAGATTATTTGGTAATTGGTATTGACAAAGCTAATGAAATATGTTTTTTGGGCATGCATTATAATTATAGTTATCCGACATGTGGACCGCTTGGTATGTTTTATTCTAAATCTAGCGAGAAGTATGATAAAAATCCTTGCTTGATTGTGAAAGAAACTTATAAACTAGATCAAGACCATCGTAAAGATTTTGAATTTGTTATTCCTAAAGATGGTTTTATTATCGCTCTTCCTTTCTACGAATTAAAAACTAGAAATCTTTTATCTTCTATACTGCCTTCGCGACTAAAACAATATGTTATCGCTAATTATAATAATTTATTTAATCAAGAAATAAATGGCTATAAATTTAATAAAAACTTTTTTAATGAAGAATTATTATCTGATGAACTAAATGAAATAAAAGTTTCTTTGAATAAAAATGTTGTTTCCTTTGTGATGGCAAAAGGGGATACAAATCATGATAATGAAAATATTAATCAGTTATTATTAGAAAATAAAATGTTACAGAAAAAAATTATTAGATTAGAATCAGAATTAGATGATTTGAAAGCGATAGTGGAAGATATAGAATTAAACCTTAGTGAAGAATAAAAAAGTTCTGCAAAAAATGAAATGTACCCAAAATCTTGGATACCTAAAAAAGGTGTATAATATAACCAAGAAAGGGGTGCATTTCACTATATAGGGTCTTTTTTACTGTTTTAGAACCATGGTGATAATTTTATAAATAAAAAATACAATTAACATATTTATTTTTCTCTTTTTTAAAAAATATAATTATTTAATTGCTTTTTTAAAATAAATTTGGTATAAAATCGTAAAAACTGAAATGCTATTTCGGAAAATCCGAAATGCAATTTCAAAAAAAGGAGAGACCTTGCATGTTATGCAAGGCCTTTTATTACTTTTAATACTTTTAGTTTAAGAATAATAATGATAATAAAAAAATACAATATAAAATAATGCAAGTACAACACTGATGCCTATGATATTGAATTTTCATCATATAAAGAATATGGCTGAAAGAGGAATAATTTGCTAAACAAAATTAAATAGATAATACTGTGCTTTGGCATAGTTTTTTTGTTTTTTAAAAAATCAATTAAAAAAATATGAAAACGCTTGTAAAAAGTTTGTAAAGTATTAGTAAATATCTTGAAAATTTGTCGGGGGGGGTGTTATAATTAAGTATCTTAGAAGAGAGGAGAATAAGATGAAAAAAGTATATTTTTTATTTGCTTTACTTGTAGCTGTATTTAGCTTTGTACTAGTAAGCTGTGAAATTAGTGATGATGAACATACACATGAATATGGAGAACTAATTCCAGCTGTGCCTGCTACATGTGAAGAAGATGGTATGATAGCTCATTATCATTGTGAAGGTTGTGATAAATACTTCGATGAGAATAAGAATGAAGTAACAAATCTTGCTATAAAAGCATTAGGTCATAAATATTCCAATTTAATCGCTGAAGTGCCTGCAACATGTGAACATGATGGTGTTAAAGCTCATTATACTTGTGAAGTATGTGGAAAATTATTTGATGAAAATAAGAATGAAATTACCGATTTAGTTATTCCAGCCATAGGTGCTCATAAATATGTTTTAGTTGCAGAAAAAGAAGCAACATTAAATGAATTTGGACTTAAAGCTCATTATGAATGTGAATATGGATGTGGTCATTTATTCTTAAAAGAAAATGATGAATATGTTGAAGTTTCACAAGAAGAATTACAAACACCTAAAGTTGCTCCTTTAAAAGTTGCAATGGTTGATTCAACAATGACTGAAACTGGTATTAAAGAACATTATGTCTATAATGATGTTAATTATCTTTTAATTGATGGTGTTTATGTTGAAGCAAGTGATGCTGATTTAATAGTTCCATTAAAAGGATATAATAATGGTACTGTTGAAATCAATGAATCTTCAATTTTGAATTTTGATCTTAAGAATCTTACTACTGAATTTATTTTAAGTAATATTAGATTAAATGTAGAAGCTGAAGATGGAAAGATTTATGTACTTAATCCAACTGAAATAGTTGATTTTACTCCAGTACCTGGTAGAAACCGTGTTTATACATTCAAATATACACGTAATGGAGAAACATTATTTACTAAAGATATAAGTCTTGATCTATATCATGCTAATTATGTTTTAGCAGATAAAAATACTGTCTTAAAAGATGGTGATAGAATTTTAATTTCTAATGTCTTTGGTCGTGTAATGGTTAATACCTTAACTTATGCTGGTTATGCAGCTGGTAGTAATGGTGCAAAGCAAGCTAAGGTTATTGGTGAAGCTCTACCATCTGGTTTATATCCAGCTCTAGATGTTTCTGAACTTGATGACGCAATCATCTTTACATTAAAAGATTCATCTACTAATCCTGGTGCATTCCACTTAGTTAATCCATTTAATGGTTTATATTTATGTGGTGGTATGGGTTATACTCAATGGATTCCTAGTACACAAACTGGTGATTTACAAGCTGCTTCAATGGAATTAATTATTGGTAATGAAACAGATGATTATTCAACAGTTATTCATGGCTTAAAATTTGTTTATAGTTATTTAAGATGTTGGAATCGTTATGCTAATGATGAACATGCATTCTTTATTACTAATACTGCTACTTATGGTGATAATACATATCTATACGTATTAGAAAAAGACTATACTGGATGTGCTCATGAATATACAGAATTATTAGAAAGAATTGAACCAACTTGTGAAAAAGACGGTCAAATAGCTCATTATGGCTGCTTACAATGTGATCATGTATTTGATGAAGATAAGAATGAAATTCCTACAGCTATAATTAAAGCTTTAGGTCATGATTATCAATTAGTTGAAGCTGTTCCTGCTACTCCAGATCATGCTGGTGTTGTAGAACATTATGAATGTTCAAGATGTCATGAATTATTTGTTCTTGAAAATGGTGAATATATTAAGAAGACTATTGAAGAACTAACTACTGATCAATTAGATGCTGAATATTTTGATGCAAAAGAACCTAATTTTGAAGAAGGTGGTTGGGTAGCATATTGTTTATATAATGATGGTGTAAATGATCATTATTATATTCAAGTAGAAGGTAAATATGTAGAAAAGTCTGCTGAAGAAATCTTCTTACCTAAGAAAGAATTAGGAATTGGCGATATTACTATTGATCCAGAATCTAAATTAGTTTATTATAACTATGGATTAACAGAAGCTTACATTCTTGAAAATATTACCTTTGTTGTTCCTGCAACTGATGGAACAAATGTACTAGTTAACGCAAATTCTATTGAAGGATTTGATGAATTTGAACTTGGTTCAATTACTCATAACTTTATTTATTCTATTAATGGTACTCCATTATTTACTAAAGAAGTAACTTATACAGTTAAACAAGAAATTTATGAATTAGTTACTGATTATTCAACATTAAAAGATAATGATATCATTATTTTAGTAAATGTTAATAGTCGTGCAATGGCTGATGTAATTAGTTATGCTGGTTACGCAAAAGGTAGCCAAGGCTCAACTAAGATTGTTACTTATGGTGAAGAAGTACTTAATGGTATGAAACGTTATGCTGTAAATAATAATAATGATTTATTACTTCAATTAACATTATTTGGTTCAGAAGCTGTCGATGGTGCTTTCTATTTAACTAATAAATATGGAAATAGTTTATGCGGTGGTATGGGTTATACTCAATGGGTTCTTAGAGAAAATGAACCAGAAGCAGCAGCCTTTACAATTTCAGCACTAGCTAATGGATCAGCTACTCTTCATGGTAATAAATTTAATTATAGTTATTTAAGAATTTGGAACCGTTATGGAAAAGATTTAGATGCTTTCTTTATCACTAATTCTGCTACATATGGTGATGATATTTATATCTATCGTTTAATTGATTCAACAAGTCATGAACATTCATATGAACATCATGAAGCTGTAAGTGCAACTTGTGAACATGCAGGAAATATTGAATATTATTATTGTCCATCATGTGATCATTATTTCGATAGAGAATACAATTTAGTTGATGATGTAACACTTCCAATAATTGATCATAATTATTCAGAATTAATTGTAGCTTTAGATCCTACTTGTACTGAAAAAGGATATATTGCTCATTATGAATGTACTGTATGTCATAAATATTTTGATGAAGATAAGAAGCCTATTGAATCAATTGAGATTGAAGCATTAGGTCATAGTTACTCTGATTTACATAAAGCAGTAGCTGCTAAATGTAATGTAGAAGGATCAATTGCTTATTATGAATGTGAAAGATGTCATCATTATTTTGATGAAGATAAGAATCCTGTTGAAACAATAGTTATTAAACCTAAAGGTCATAATTATTCAGAATTAATTGAAGGACATGCTGCAACATGTACTGAAGTTGGCACAATCGATCATTATGAATGTTTAGATTGTGGAATGCATTTTGATAATAATAAAGAAGTAATTACTAATGCTTATATTGAAATGCACAATTATGTTAATGGTGCATGTTCAGTTTGTGGTCATGCTAAACCATTATCAGTAGTTGAAGCAAAACAAGTTACTGATTCATCACTAATTTTCACTGTTCGTGGTGTCGTTGTTGGTTGGACTGGTAACTATGATGGTGGTTATGTTTGGGTATTAATTAAAGATTTAACAAGTAATGAAGTAATCGGTGTTCGTAAATCAACAGCAGCTGAAAATGAAGATGGTATTGAACGTGTATTTGGTAGAGGATATTCTTATGCTCCTACTTGTCCATTCCTTTTAGGTGATATTATTGAGATTCCTGCATCATTTAAATATAATACCGCAACTAAAGGTGGCGAAACTTCAAAACCATTGTTAATCTACCGTGGTGAATCATTTACTGATGAATCTACTAAAGAATTAGTTCAAAGATATCGTCAAGGACATGTTGATTATTATCGTCTTAATTTAGAAGAAACAACTCTTGTAATTGATTCTCAAGAAAAATTAGAATCATTTGTTCTATCAAGTATGCCACAATGGAAATTAGTATGTATTAAAGGTACAAAAGAAGCTCCATTAAAATTCGTTACTCATTCTGCAACAACTGCTGGTGTTGGTAATATTGCGCGTGAATATATTTATTTATTCTATGATGATCCAGCATCATTAAATGAACAAAGAGTTAATGGCGCAGCTCCAGTATTTTCTAATTTTGGTAACCAATTTAATTTGATTAATAATTTAAGTACTATTCTATGTGGACAAGAAGAATATACTGAATGGGATTGGGCAAATCCTTATGAATTTGTTGGTGAAATCTATTGTATGATTAATGGTGGATCAACTGCTTATTATCAATTCATGGTATTTAATCAAAATGATATCGTTAATCGTGGCTATACAGAACAAATTCCAGTTGGTGGAAAACTTGCTTATAATCGTTTCTATACATATCAAGCTGAAAATGCTAAAGGATTAGGAATTGAAGTTGCAAAAACTCCAACATCAGCTGTTGGTGTAACTGGCGTTGTTAATGTTGAAGATATGGTTAAGATTGGTATTGCAGCTGTTCAAAATCCAACATTAGCTAAGATTTGGTGTAAAGATGAATACACAACTACTTATATTGATGCAGATGGAAATCCAAAAGAAATAACGGTTTATAATGCCGCAACGACACTAGATCAATGTAAAAAATGGATCACATCTAATTATAAAATATTAGGTTCTAAATGTGGATGGCTAAATTATACATCAGAAACTCGTCCATATTATGTATGTAATACTTTAGTAGCTGTTGAAGGACCTGAAGAAAATACCGCAATGGTAGGTTATGTTTATAATAAAAGAGCTGATAATGGTGATGATAGTGTTTATTATTATCTAAATATTCTATATCAAATTTTACTTGCAAAAAGACTTGGTCAAGATACATCAGCTTTAGAAGCTCAATTAGATTGTGATCAATGTGCTGGTGTTATCATTCCATTAGATGGAAGTGCTGTTGATGGTTATGATTATTTTGGTGAAAATTCTGAATTCATTAATTTCAGTATGAATGGTAAAGAATTAATCACTACTGCATCATCATGGAAAGCATTTACTGGTTTAACTTGCTGTAGATATTTTACAGAAGAACAATTAAATATGAAAATTGAAGTTCTTTCTACTGATTTAAATTCAATCGATTCTACTCCAAGCTTTAAAGGTGGCGAAATTATTACATTAAAAGATGCACTACATTTTATGATGTTACCATCAAGTAATATTTGTCCAGCTGTTATCGCAAGAATTATAGGTTCTGATTTAATTTATAAAGAAATGCATCTATAGAATAGTTAATTAAGACTCTGCAATGCAGAGTCTTTTTTTATGTTTAATATTTATTCATTTGACAAATTGCTGTTAAATTTATATAATAAAGATAATAGGATTATTAAATATAATTATTGGAGGAAAAGGCATTGAACGTATATTCTAAAATAGAAAATAAGAAAATTATTATTTTTATTGAAGGCAGTGTTGATTCAACAACTTCACTTGAATTACATAATGAATTAGCAAAACTAGATATTGAAAGAGCAAATGAGGTAGAAGTTGATTTTTCTAAAACTCATTATGTATCATCAGCTGGTTTAAGAGAATTATTAATTTTACAAAAGAGATTTAAACAAGGAAAATTAGTAATTAGAAATGCTAACGCAAATGTACTAGAAGTTTTAAATATTACTGGTTTTAATAATATTTTTAATATTATCACGGGAAATAATGATATTAATTATTCTACTTATTCATTTAAAGAGTTTCTTGCGAAAAAAGTTCAAAATTATGGTGATGAAATCATTCTAAATGATACTTTTATGGAGTGGAGTTGGAATGATTTAGATAAAGCATCAGATATTATTGCGGAAGATTTAATTAATTTAGGAGCTAAGAAGGGATCACATATTGCGATATGTGGGGGAAATAGCTTAAATTGGGTTGCTACTTTCTATGCTATTCAAAAGATTGGTGGTATGGCAATTCTAGTTAATCCATTACTAAAAGGAAAAGAAATCTGTTTCTTATCACATGTTGGTGATATTGAATTTTTCTGTCATGGAATTGGCCCTTGGCTAAAAGATAATCCAGCTTCTTTCTTAAATGAAATAGTAGATCCAGCTAATTCGCAAATAAAGAAATTATATGATATTACTAGACCAATTGATGTAAAACAAAGACAAGTATCAATTATTGTTAAGAATTTCTTATCTAGTATTGAAGTAAGAAATGATGATGCTTGTGTAATGATCTTTACATCAGGATCAACTGGTGTACCTAAAGGGGTATTATTATCATCATATAATATGCTAACTGCTGCTAATTGTGGAACAGCAATTATTGATTCTCACGATGATGATGTAATGTGCTTAGTATTACCATTATTCCATATCTTTGGTCTAGTTGCATCTTTAACTATGGCAATCTTATGCAATATTAAGGTAGTAATTCCTCCAAGAATTAAACCAGATGCTATTATTGAATTGACTGATCAATATAAATGTACAATTTTAATGTCCGTTCCAACGCTTTTAATGGGTATTGCGACATCTCCTGAATATTCACTTGATCGTATTCAATCTCTACGCTTCTGTGGTATTGGTGGAGCACCAGTATCTGAAATGCAAATGCTATTCCTTCAAAAACAATTTCCTAATGCATCATTCGGTATCGTTTATGGTTTAAGTGAAATGAGTCCAGTATCTGTCACTAGAAAGAATGATACCATTGAACATATCACTAAGACAGTTGGTAGACCAATTGATTTAATTAAAATTAAGATTCAAAATGTCGAAACCAAAGAAGAATGTCCAAGAGGAGAAGTAGGCGAAATCTTAATTAAAGGTGAATTCTTAATGTCTGGTTATTATAAGACCCCAATTGAGAAACAAGATTTCGATAGTGAAGGATGGTTCCATACTGGAGATTTAGGATATTTAGATGAAGAGAATTATATTCATTTTGCGGGAAGAAAGAAAGAATTAATCATTCGTGGTGGTGAAAATATCTTCCCTGGAGAAATTCAAGATTTAGCTAGTGCTTATAAAGATGTTTTTGCTGCTCAAATTATTGGTCTTCCTGATGATTATTATGGAGAAATCGTTGGCTGTGCATTGGTATTAAAGAATAAAGAAGCATTTAAAGAAGAAGATTTTATTGCTTATTTAAAAGAACATTTAGCTCCTCATAAGATACCAGCATGTATTTTTGTCTATGACACTTTCCCACTTCTTGCGAATGGAAAAGTTGATGTTCTTTCTTTAAAAAAAGATATGATTTCGAGGATTAAATAATGGAAGCTAAACAAGAAATTGCAACAAATTCTAATAATGAAGAAAGTATAGTAAAAGAAATTCCTGCAAAAAAGCCAAGAATGCTTGAACAAGATATTGCAAAAGGTATTGGTATCTTATTAGTAATTGCTCTTCATACCTTAACTCTTAATCGGGATATTTATCAAGCATTAGGAGGAGTATTTGGTTTTATTATGCCATTTTTCTTCTTTATGGCTGGATATAATCATCGTCCATATCGTTATAAATATAAAGAAATTGTTAAGAAAAGATGTAAACAAATATTAATACCTTTCTTTATTTATTCAATAGCTATTCTTCTTATTGGCGCAATCTATTATATGAGTGTAAAAGATTATACAATTAGTGATGTTGCGCTCACATATTTGAATTTAATTCTTCATTCATCATTTTCTCGTTCAGTTGGTATTAGAACTGTTAGTGGAGGATTAGGTAGCTGTATTATGTCTTTCTGGTTTGTGGAATTATTATTTGTTTCTTCCCTTATTTTCTATGCGGTAGTTGATTATGCATTAGAAAAAGTAACAAGATTATTATCAATTGTTGCGGGATTATTGATGGTTTCCATGACTTTTGCACATTTTGATTTCTATTTACCATTATATTTATCAGAAGCTCCCGCAATAACAGCTATTATGTTAGTTGGTGCTTTCTTTGGTCAAAAAGAATTATTATCTAATAAGACAAGATTATTATTTATTATTCTTAATAGTATTATTGCTTATGCAATGTTTGTAATTCTTGCGTTATTATTTAAAGGATCAGGCTTCATTGCTGGGGGAATGTTATGGGATAATCGAATTCATGAATGGGCAGTATTATTAAGCTTTAGCTTTGCAATAATTGGTACTTATCCATTTGTTCATGTATGTCGCCTCTTGGTTAATACCGGAATTCTATGTAAAGCATTAGTATGGTGTGGAACTAAATCAATGTATTTATTATTTATTCATGGTATTGTTCAATTATATACTTGTGTTGTATTTAAAATGGAACCATTTAGAATGTCTATTTTCTCAAAGACTAATGATTTTAGAACCTTCTATATTCTTGCTATAGAAATAGCCGTTTCAGTATTAATTATTTTATTAATTGATCTTATTAAAAAATTAATCAAGAATAAGAAACAAAAGAAAGTAGAAGCATAGATTAATTGAGGTATTAATATGGTAGATGTAATTAGAATTAATAAAGCAACACTAGTAGTAAATACTATTGATTTAAAACAAGAAACTATAGTTTTAGTTTTTCCTGGTGGTGGATATCAATTATTATCTAATCGTGAAGCATCGCCAGTAGCTACTAAATTTAATATGCTTGGATATAATTCAGCAGTTCTTTATTATTCTACTAAACCATTTATAATGTATGCTGAAGCAAGACTTGCTATTAAAGAATTATCAAAAAGATTTAAGAATATCTTTGTTGTTGGTTTCTCTGCCGGTGGTCATTTAGCCGGAATGGTTGCGACAATGAAGAATAAATATAATCTTAAAGGAGCAATTCTTGCATATCCAGTGGTATCATTTATTAAATATCCAGAAGAAGAAACAGTTGCTGGCTTTTTAGGAAATCAATTAAATGAAGAGAATATGATTAAATATTCGATTGAAAATAGAGTAAATAAGAAAACTGTACCAATGTATATTTGGACAACTATTACAGATACTGATGTTCCATATGATAATAGTGTATTACTAAGTAATAAATTAAATGAATATCATATCTATAATGAATTAGAATTATTTAATCATGGTGATCATGGCCTTGCATTAGCTGATGAAACAGCAGTAGTAGCAAATGATAAAGAAAGATATATTTTTCCAGATGTTGCGAAATGGCCAAATAATGCTGATAAATTTATTCAAAGAGTCCTATCTAAATAGGACTCTTTGTAGTTTATAATAATAAAGTAACTATAACCTTAGGGTTGTAGTTATTTTATTATAATATTAATATTAAAAAAGTAATATTCTTTTCTTTGTGATATAATATTATTATAAAGGAGA
>ONHH01000088.1 GCA_900317575.1 uncultured Bacillota bacterium
ATATTATTTTCTTTCACTTTTCTTTTTATTTCCTTTTTTATTATTAACAAATGGTTTATAAATCTTTTTATGTTTCTTTTCTTGAGGTACGATTTCTTCAATCTTTTCATCATTATCTTCAAAATTTATAATTTCATCATCTGTTACAACATTTTCAACCCCTTCATCAATATTAGGGTCTTTCTTTACTAATCTTTCTACCTCATCACTAGAATATTTAGTAATTATACCATCATCTTTTTCAGCAACACTTATTATCTTTTTAATATAATCAGTATCTACTACTTTACAGCAAGGGCAATTTGGTGTTTTTACGAGTTCTCCTGGATTTGGTATTTCTTTTCTTAAAGCCTTATACATTTCATGTTCATAGCCAATACAACACATTAGTTTTCCACATAGACCACTAATCTTATTAGTATTTAAACTCATGTTTTGTTCTTTAGCCATTTTGATTGTTACATAATCAAAATTATTTAAACATGATTTGCAGCAAATAACTCTACCACAACTACCAATACCACCAATGATTCTTGCGGCTTCTCTTGGACCAATTTGTCTAAGTTCTACTCTTGTTTTAAATTTTGGAGTTAGTACCTTTAATAAATCTCTAAAATCTACACGATCATCTGCTGAATAATAGAATAGAATTTTTGATCCATCAATTGTATATTCAGCATATAATGGTTTCATTGGTAATTTTTGTTCTGATACAGCTTCTTTGAAGAATTCAAAACTAGATTTTGCGAGCTCTTCATATTTCTTTTCTTGTTTTACATCATTATCATTAGCTTTACGGATAATTGGTTTTAGTTCATAACTTACTTCTTCATCCTCTACTTTTCTATTTTCAATAATGACTCTACCTAATTCCATTCCTCTAACGGTTTCAACGATTGCGTAATCACCAACATTAAATTTGAAATGGCCAGGTGCAAAATAGTATACACGACTATTATTTTTAAATTGTATACCTACTATTTCAGTCATAGAGACCTCCTAAATTTGAGTAAATAAACTAGCATATAAGAGATCAATATTTACATTGAAATTTAATCTTTCTTCATATTCATTAATTATATCTAATTTATTTAAGATTGTTTTTTTATCAATTTGATCACTTCGAATATTATCTAGATTATTTTTAAAATGATTAGCACTATCAATTGATGCTTTAAGGAGTAATTCTTTATTAATTAAGATTAAAGTATCAAGGAAGATAAAATGCCATGTTTTAATATTTTCATCAAATAAGATATTCTTATTTAAATAATATTCTACATATGGATCTTTTCTTCTGAATCTTGCGGTGGCAATTCTTAACGCAAGATTGATTATTTTAGCTAATTTTCCTTCGGTTGCATATTTTCTTGCTTCGACGATATCATTAGTTATATGAGATGTAATATAAGCTAAATCATTATCAACATCTTCTTTAATTAATTCATTCATTATATAAGTAGTACCTATTGGTTTAAAATGAATATGTTGAAGACGAGAAATAATAGTTGGAAGGAGTCTTGCTTTATTAGTTGTAGTAAGGATTGCGTAATGATCAGGAGCAGGTTCTTCTAAGAATTTAAGTAAACTATTAGCTGCTGATTGATTCATTTTTTCACAATCTTTAATTATATATATCTGTGGACCAGCTTCGGCTGCTGTATAAGAAAAATCATGCATGAGATTTTCTATTTGTTCTTTTCTTATTATATCGCCAATTGGTTCGATTAAAACAACATTAAGATGAGAATTATAGATAATTCTTTCACATGTATTACATTTAAGACAAGGAATATCTTCTTTACAAAGTAGCATCATTGCTAAATACTTAGCTGCTTCTAAAGTTCCTGTTCCTGAATCTCCTTCAAATAAATAGCCATGAACTAATTTATTCTTTCTTTTAGCATTTCTTAAGAGATTGATTACTTCTGGTTGCGTGTTTAATAATTCTTCAATTGTCATTTTTGATATTTTTTAAGTAGCGGATAGAGAACTTTTTCAATATCTTCTACAACCTTTTCTTTTGATTGTTCACCATTTATAACGACAATTCGGTCTTTAAATTTATCAGCAAGTTTTAAATAACCTTCATATACTTTTTGATGAAAGCTCATTTTTTCAAGTTCAAGACGGTCTAAATCTCTTTCATCCTTCTTAATTCTTGATAAACCTACTTCTGGTCTAACACATACTAGAATAGTTAGATCAGGTAATAGACCTGATGTTGCAAATTGATTCATATTATATACTTCATCAATTCCAAGATTTCTTGCGTAACCCTGATATGCAAGAGATGAATCAATATATCTATCGCATAGAATGATTTTTCCTTCATTTAATGCTGGTAATATAGTTTTATTAATATGCTCTCTACGACTTGCGGCGTAAAGAAGAGCTTCAGTTTTATCATCCATTCCTAGATTATCTTTATCTAGAATTACTTCTCTAATTTTTTCAGCTACTTTAGAACCTCCAGGTTCTCTTGAATAGATTACATCATAGCCTTCATTTTTTAATTGATTAAGAATTGTTTCTAGAGCACTAGATTTACCACTACCATCATTACCTTCAAATGTTATAAATAATCCACGCATATATATTACCTCTTTATTTATTATAGCAAATTTTAATTATTTTATAAAGTAAAAAGAATAGGTAAGTTATACATTATCTGTATAACCTGCCTATTCATAATATACCTTATATAAATATAAACCATTAGGACGAGCAACATAAGGAGCTGCTTTACGGTTCTTTTGATCTAAGATTTCTTGAATATGCGATGGTTCAAATTTACCTTCACCTACTTTTAGCATTAAAGATATAATTATTCTTACCATATTATATAAGAAGCCATTACCTATTATTTTAAAAGTTAAGATTCCATCTTTAATATCTAGAGTAAATGATTCAATTGTTCTTACAGTTGAACCTTTTTTATTGATTTTAGCAAAGCTTTTAAAATCATGAGTACCTACGATATATTTCATAGCAGCTCTAATTTTAGTAATATCAATTCGATCATGAAAGAATAAATAATAATCATTTAATAAAGGATCATATTCATTAATAGATACTTTATAGTGATATTCTTTCTTGATTGCACTTTTCTGAGCATGAAATTTATTATCGACGATTTCAACATCTTTAATATATATATAAGGATAGATTCTTTTATTTAAGACTCTTTTTAAATTAGCACAAGGTATTTCTTGATCAGAATCAAAATGAGCTACTTGTCCTAACGCATGAACTCCCGCATCAGTTCTTCCTGCTCCATGAATAATAATCTTATCTTTAAAAATTAGGGCCAGTGCCTCTTCTAATTTTTGTTGTACCGACATATCTAAAGTTTGACGTTGAAATCCATGGAATTTAGATCCATCATAAGCCATTGTTAATTTATAACGCATTATAATACCCTCGCAATAATAATAGCTGAAAAGATAATAATAATTACAAAGAAGCTTAAATAATCACTCAATTTAAATCTTAATACATTTAATCTTGTTCTTTTTGCTCCTGGATTATATGCTCTTGCTTCCATAGCATCAGCTAAATCTTCAGCTCTTTTATAGCTTACAACAAACATTGGAATGAGTAAAGCTACCATTTGGAATAATTGATCTTTCAATTTACCTTCTTTAAAATCTGCTCCTCTACTTGATTGGGCTTTTAAAATCTTAATTGCTTCATTAAAGAGAGTTGGAATAAATCTTAATGCTAAACTTATCATCATCGCAAAGACTGCCACATTGATCTTTAGATATGTTAAAGGATGTAAGAACCATTCAATAGCATTTGTTAGATCAGTTGGTTTTGTAGTTAGAGTCATTGTTGTTGATAACATTATTATTAATAATATTCTTAAAGAAAAGAAGGCTCCTTTATATAATCCATATTTATAAATAGAAAGTATTTTAGGATTAGTAAATAAATCTTTTCCAATGTTTAAGGTTAATAAATAGATAGATCCAATGAAAAGTATCAAAAATAAGATGAATTTAGCCTTTAAATACTTTCTAAAAAGGATAAAGAGGATAAATACTGATAAGATAATAATTATCTTAATAATTGATAGATTTAAAGATAAATCAAGTAATGATGTTGGATCTTGAGGTTTAGTTATCATTTGAATAATAAAGACAAAAGCTACTATAAATATAACTTGAATTAAACTCTTTAAATATTTATGAATACTTATCTTAGTTAATAATACTATTAAAAGAATAATTGCAGCAAATAAACCCAGCATAATAAAAGATAATCGAGGATTAAAATCAGCTGGTGATGGAATTAAGAAAACTCCAATCATTAAGAATAATACTGCTAAGAATTTAGTTCTTGGATCTAAATTATGAATTATACTATTCTTATTGACATATTGGCCTAACGCAATATTATTCATATATATCACCTCCAAGAATTACAGTCTTTAATTCATTCTTATCGAGTGGTAGATGCTTATATGATATTAAATTACGTTTCTTTAATTCGATTGCAATCTTACTACATTCAGCTAAATCTAAATTATATTTATATAATAAATCTAAATCTTCAAATAATGGACGTTTATTACCATCATATACTATTTCACCATTACTCATTACAATGATTCTTTTAGCATATTCAGCTACAACATTCATATCATGACTAATAATGATAATTGATTTATGGGTTTCTTTTTGAATATTGACAAGTAGCTTCATTAAAGTTTCTTTTCCTTTAGGATCTAAGCCTACTGTCGGTTCATCAAGAATAATAACATCTGGATCGATTGCGAGAATTCCTGCTATCGCAACTCTTCTCATCTGACCACCAGAAAGTAAGAAAGGATTACGATCATATAATGATTCTGGAAATTCTACTAATTTTAAAGCTTTTTTAGAAGCAATAAGTGCTTCTTCTTTATTATGTCCAAAGTTCTTAGGACCAAACATTACATCTTTTAGAACTGTGGATTCAAATAATTGATATTCAGGAAATTGGAATACTAAACCAATATGTTCTCTAATTGCTCTTAAATTCTTAGAATATACTGGCATATTACCTTTATTTAAGATTCCCTTTTTATATTTCATGTTGTAACGTTTTTGATTCTTCTTTGTATTGAAACGAAGAGGATGATAAATTCTAGTGATTATCTTTTTATCAAATACTTCAGCACATCCTGAATATGGAAGAAGTAAGGCATTCATATTTTGAACTAAGGTACTCTTACCAGAACCAGTATGACCTAGAATAAAGATAAATTCATCTTTTTCATTAATATTTAAAGATATATCTTTTAAGGTATCATCTAAAAGAGGTGCATATTTAAAGCTTACTTTTTGAAAGTTAATTCCCATAAGGCTTCCTCAACTTTCTCTTTGTTTGGATAATTAAGATTTTTTACTTCATTGAGAATAGAAATAGAATCTAATGTCTTTAATCCGCACTTAGTTAAGATATCTTCTCTTTTAAATACTTCTTCTTTAGCTCCATCTAAAACAATCTTTCCTTTGTTAAGAACAATAATTCGATCAGCAATTAAAGCTTCTTCTAAATCATGAGTGATGATAATTATAGTTTTATTATCTTCTTCTCTAATCTTTTTAATTGTTTCTCCAACTTCTTTAGTTCCTAAAGGATCTAACATTGATGTAGATTCATCTAAGATTAATAATTCACATTCTGTAGCTAAGGCTCCCGCAATTGCAACACGTTGTTTTTGTCCTCCTGATAATTCTTCAGGACTAGCATCAATATAATCTTGCATTCCAACTAACTTTAGATATTTATCGATTCTAGCTATGATTTCATCACGTTCTAAGCAACGATTTTCAAGACCAAAGGCTACATCATCTTTAACAGTTACGCCAACAAATTGATTATCCGGATTTTGAAAGATAATTCCTAATTTATTTCTTAAATGTTTGATTGATTCATCATCAAGTAATTCATTATCTAAATAAATCGAACCTTTTTGTGGTGCAAGTAAACCGACAATTAATTTCGCTATAGTAGATTTACCACTTCCATTATGTCCGATTAGCGCAACAATTGAATTAGATTTAATTTCTAGATTAAAATCCTTAAGTATTGCTTCATCATCATATTTAAATGTAATATTATCTAATTTAATATTCATTTTCTTAACCTTCAACTAATTCTATATATAATCCACTAGGCATACAAATAATTGTTTTGGGATTTAATAATTCAATTTTATTTGATAAATGGGATGACATACATATATGATTAACACAATTGGCGTCAATTACTTTACATTCACCATCTTTAATTACTACATGATTAAATAATTTACCATCCTTAGAATAGATTATTTCATCATATATAGTATCATTATTAAATTCAAGACTCTTATATAGAATTCTTTCACTATCGTAATTAATATTATAATCAATAACATCATATTGATAAATATTAATAATCAATTTACCTTCTTTTATTTTCTTATTGGTATTATTAATTATTACAGATACTAATATTAGTGAAATAAAGACAATTACTAATATTAATGAAGTAATAATAATAACTTTCGTTTCTTTTTTCATAGAATAATCATTGCCCATAAATCGAGGAATGCATATGCGATATGATTAACAATATAATTGATTAATGAAGGATAGCCTAAATGATCAAGAATTGTTATTACTAAAAAGATTATTAGCATAAAAATCATTCCATATTTTTGATAACTCATATATTTAATATATATCTTATCTGGAAGAAAGGCTCCTAAGATCTTTGATCCATCAAGTGGAGGAATTGGTATTAGATTAAATAGAGCTAAACCAATATTTAAATAGATACAAATTAAACTAAATTGACCAATAATGGCAATGAATGAATTTTCAAAACCTACCTTATATAATATTACATATATCAAACTAAAGATTAAAGCTAAAATTATATTCATTAAAGGTCCTGCTAAAGATACTATTGCTATAGCAAGCTTAGGCTTTTTATAATATCTTGGATCAATCATTACTGGTTTTGCCCAACCAACTCTTGCGACAATTAAGAGTAAAAAGCCAATAGGATCGATATGCTTTAAAGGATTTAAAGTTAACCTACCTTCATTTTTAGGAGTAGGATCACCAAAAGCATATGAAACTAAGCTATGGGCTAATTCATGTAATACTATCGCAATAACTGCAGCTGGAAGCAAATATAATAATTCAATTAAATAATTTAATATACTATTCATTGCTAATCCTCCATAATTATATATATTATACCAAATATTAAAGAATTATTGTTATTTCTTGCTAAAAAAGAGTTTTAATTATAAATTAAAACTCTTAATTATTTATAATATTAAAATTTATTCATTTGGAAAATCTTCAATCGCAACAATTTTACTATAATTATTAATTATTTTTTCTAATAAATCAGTCATTGGTTTTTTATTATAAGTTATCCATCCAATTTTACCAACAAGGTTATCATTAACATAAATATTAGTTATAAAATAATTATATACATATTTATCCGATAAGAATTGCTTTATAATTGATGATGAATCATTATAATTCTTATTTTGATAATGCTTATATGTAATTATAAATTCATTATTATCATTTGTAAAAGGAATATTAATCATATTAAATACCATAGTCCATAAACCATTAGAGTATTTCTTATGATTACATGTTATTCTTTTAAAAAACGCATTTAATTTGCTAAAGAAACTTGCACCATATTCTTTATCATAAACACTAAAATTCGTAGTTATGAAAGAAGAAAAATTTTCATCATTTGATAAATAAACTAAGCTTCCAGATGGTACTCTGTAATATGGATTCGCATCATTAAAATATAAAATATATGTGTTTGAATCAGAATTAGCAATATAATCATCACTAAATACTTTAATTTCTGTCTTAAAATCATCTATTATTTTATAATTAGAATGAATATCTTCACCTGTAGTATTAAAAGGAATATTATCAAATTCATCTCTTTCATATTCATTTAAATTTGATGAACAAGATCCTGTTATTAGAATTAATACTAAAACATATAAAACTAGTAAAATTTTTTTCATATATTCACTCCTTTTTGTTATTATATCAAAAATATTCATTTTATGAATTAAAGTTGCAATAAGAAAAGATTCCACTAAATAGTGGAATCTACATCAATAAACATAATTTAATAATTTATCAATAATTATTTCAATATCATTTTCAGTAATTATACCTAGTTCATATGCATCTTTTAGATTATAAGCTTCATTATTAATTTTATCATAGTATATTATTGAACTAAGATAATGCATGGTATCTATATTCATTTTAGTAACATATTCATTAGTTTTACTATCATATTCTTCATAATAG
>ONHH01000076.1 GCA_900317575.1 uncultured Bacillota bacterium
ACACTTTCCATCATTATTGGTAGACTTACGAATAATGTTAGAATATATGGAGCAGTAATTCTATTTACTGCCATAATGATATATACAGCTATTGCCGCAAAAGGTGCTACTTTTAAAATAGTAAGAATTGGTCTAATAAAATTAAAAGATGTAGGAATTAGATAATATAAATAACCAATAATTATTGATATAAGAAAAGATATAATAATTACTAATAAGACTTTAGGAATAACTAATAATATAGTTAAGATATTATGATAATCTTTAAATATATCAATGATTCTTTTAAAGATAATTAAGAGTGATGGATAAATCATTTCATTATCTTTAATACTAGCTATTAATTGCCAAATGACAAAAATAATTATAATTGTTATTAATGAATAGATATATTTTTTAATAGAAGAAATCTTCATCAGGAAGCTTTCCTCCAGTTTGAGCACCAAAGCCTAAATCAATCATCATTTGTAAATAATAATATACAGCTTCTTGTTCATCATTCTTTACTGCAAAATGACAATTACGAATAGCTGATATTAAAGTTTCAAAGCCTAAAGTCTTAAAGCTTTGATGAAGATTAACAGCATTAATTGCAGTCTTTTCTGGATTAGCTAGGGCTGATAATACTGATACTTTCATCTTATTTAAGGCACTCTTTACATATTCTTCTTCTGCAAGACTCTTTCTAACAAAGATACCAGCTTGAGGATAATAAGAAGAATCTTTAGTAATGTTTTTCCATTCATCTTGTAAATCAATTATATTTAAATTAAGTTTGGCTTTAAGTTTAGAAATAGCTGGTTCAGCACTAATTACATAATCAGCTTGGTTTGATGCAAGAAGAGTATTTGCTTCAGAGACATCTGATACATAGCTGATATTTACTTTTAATTCAGGATGATTCTTTAAGATTGTTTGAAAAACAATATCTGGTGTAGAATTCTTACCAAAGACAACTACTTCTTTATTATTGATATCATCTAAACTATTTAATTCTTGTTTACTAACTAAATATAAATTACCCCAAACAATTGTTTTATATAATAAATATTTACCACTAGCATTATACATCTTAGCACCTAGATTAACTGGAGCTACAATTACATCATAACTTTCTTGATTGAATGCCGCAACAAGTAAATCAGCACCTGCTACGATATCAACAGTTCCACCTTTTTCTTTTAAATCAACCGCATAATTTGCTAGAGCTAGGGATGGAGTACCTGATGGCATAATCAAAGAAATATTTTCTAAATCTTTATCCTTTACTACTTCACAGCTTGTATATAAGCCTAAAGAAAAGATTATTAATAATAGTACAATTAGTTTTTTCATATTTTTACCTCTTTATCATTATACTTGCAATAATATTATAACAAATATATAATATAAATACTGTAACATTTGTTACACTTAGGAGTAATTATGAATATTTTAGATTATTTAAATAAAGATGAATTAGATGAATATACATATATCAAAGAATATACATCTAATATGGTAGTCTTTAATGAAGGAGAGTTATGTAATAAGATTGGGATCATTATCAATGGAGAAATAAATATTTCTACTTATACTTATAATAATCATAAAGAAATAATTAATAATCTTACTAATAATGATATCTTTGGTAATTATCTTATTCATTCTTCTAGTCCTTATTATCTTGGTAGCGCAATAACCTTAAGAAAGACTAAAATATGTTTCATTCAAAAAGATAATTTAAATAAATTATTTAAAATTAATAATCAATTTCTAAATGCCTATTTAAATTTATCAGCTGATGAATCAATTAGATTACGTCAACAAGTAAAATTATTAAGTCATAAAAATATTGAAGATAGAATCCTTTATTATTTAGATACTAATAGTATTAATAATAAAATAATAATTAAGAATATAACTTGGCTAGCCAATATCTTAAATATTCCGCGTCCATCAGTTTCTAGATCTCTTACTATTCTAATTAATAAAGGATTATTAGAAAAAAATAAAAATGTTATTATCATAAAAAATAGTAGCCTAATAAATTAGGCTACTTTTTAAAATCCGATAATTAAAGATATAATATATCCAACTAAAATACTTACACCAAACATTATTCCAAGAATTGTTAGATTTTCTTTTAACGCATGGCGACGTTTAAAGATAAATACCATACCTAATCCAGCATTCATACATAATCCAGATATGCATGCTCCTAAAGATAATGCTCCACTTAAATAGGTTTCAGTGATTAATACACTCGATGCACAGTTAGGGATAATACCAATTAAACTAGATATAATCGGTGATATATATTTAAAATGGGATAAGAATTCAATTATTGTTTCTTCACCAACAAAATAAATAATTGTACCAAATACCATATTAATGATAAAACAATAAATAAAAATCTTTAATGAATGAATTATTGGATGAAGAAGATGCTTATATAATTTACTGTCTGTATTAGTAGAACCTAAATGATGATGACAACAAGCATCAAATTCTTGATGTTCAAAATCATGATCACAATGTTCTTCATCATGAATATGTTCTTCTACTTCTTCTTTCTTGCGATATAATAATAAATCGATAATATAACCAACAACAAAGCCTATTACAAATTTAATTCCAATAATAATTGCTACCGCAACTATTTGATCTTTTGACATTGAAGAAATAAGAATAGGTAATGCTTCATCACTACAAGATAAGAATAAACCAATTAAGGTACCCATAGTAATATGATGAGCAACATAAAGATTAGCAGCTACAACACTAAAACCACATTGAGGAATTAATCCTAATGCTGAACCAATTAAAGGTGAGAAATGATTTTTCTTTCCTAATATATGAGCTAATTTATCTTCGATAAAACTAATTAAGATATATAAGACAAATGCTACGCCTAATACTTTTAAGCTATCAAGGAGACTATCTAAAAAAACATCAAGCATTATTTATCTCCTTTTTACAGTCACTACAAATTCCATATATTACTACTCTACCTGGATCAACCATAAAATTATGTTCTTCTTCAATATGATTTATTAATTCCGCAACTTTTCCACAATCGAGATGAATTAATTTACCACATTCTGTGCACATCAAATGAAAATGAGAAGAACAATGATTCTTATCTTCAATATATTGATAACAAGCTTTTTCGCCTTCCGCAAAGATATATTTTCTAACTTCTCCTGTTTGAACTAAAACATCTAGATATCGGTAGAGGGTTGCTCTTGAAACATTCAACTGTTTAGCATTAAGAATGAATAACATTTCATCAGCATTTAAATGATGATGAGAATTAGCTTTAAGCATTTCTAATATTTTTTGTTTTTGAACGGTATTATAATTTTTATTTTCCATATTATCACCTTAAATTGAGACTCAATTTCAATTTATTATATCATTATAATCTATTATTGTCAATCAAGATAATTATTTTCTTGAATTTTTATTTAATATTTTTTATAATATAGTAAAAGAAGGTGATAAAATGATTATTACAATAAGTAGAGAGTGTGGAAGTAATGGCCATACTATCGCAATCAAACTTTCAAAGAAATTAAATATTCCCTGCTATGATAAAGAAATAATATCAGAAGTAGCTGAACATTGTAATGTATCTGAAGAATTTGTTAAAGAAGCTGGAGAATTATATCGTGGAGGCTTTTTAAATCATATTGAAGGATTTAATAATTATGTATATCCCTATTCAACTCCATCTCTCAGAGATGAAATAAACTCTGTTCAAGTAGATGTAATCAAGAAATTAGCTGATAAAGGTGATTGTATCATCATTGGTAGAGGTGCAGATTATATATTAAGAGATTATCCAGATACTCTCAACATCTTTATTAAAGCCGATATGGAATATAAAATAAATCATGCATGTAAAGATCATAATCTCAATCCTAAAGAAGCAAAAGATATCTTAGAAAAACGTGATAAAGCAAGATCAAAACATTATTACTACTATACAGGTAGATCATGGGGAGATATTAAAAACTATGATCTAGTACTTGATTCAAGTAAACTTGGAATCGATAAATGTGTAGAAATTATAGCA
>ONHH01000090.1 GCA_900317575.1 uncultured Bacillota bacterium
ATTGAACGTTCAATTTCTTTAATTCTTTCCATATAATCACCATTTGAAAAACCGGTCAAAGATTTTCTTTGACCGATAATTAATTATTTAGTACCAAAGATACGATCTCCTGCATCCCCTAAGCCAGGTAAGATATATCCTTTGTCATTTAACTTTTCATCAACAGCAGCGATAAAAATATCAACTTCAGGATGATGTTTATGTACATTTTCAATGCCTTCTTTAACACCTACAAGGCACATCAAACGAATATTTTTATATCCTCTTTTCTTAACTGCATTGATTGCGGCTACAGCACTTCCACCTGTCGCAAGCATAGGATCACAAATTAAGACTAATGGATTTTTTACTTCTGGAAGTTTAAAGTAATATTCAACTGGTTCAAGGGTTTCTTCATTACGATATAAACCAATATGACCAATACGAGCAGTTGGAATCATTTTTCTTACACCATCAGTCATGCCTAATCCAGCTCTTAGTACTGGTGCAATAATGATTTTTTGTTTCAATTTCTTTTTAGGAAGATCACATCCTGTTGGTGTATGGATAATACATTCAGAATCATAAGTCTCTAAATCTTTGAAAATTTCATAAGTCATTAATGAAGCTATTTCATCTAATGATTCTCTAAATTCTTTTGCCTTAGTTTTCTCATCTCTCATGATTGATAATTTAACATCAATTAATGGATGTTTACATACAACTAATTTTCCACTCATTTTTCTTACTTCCTTCCAAAATTATTTAATTATTGATTCGATAAAGCTTCACGAATCTTAGTTTCAATTTCGGATGCAAGGTTAGGATTATTTTCTAATAATTCTTTAACATTTTCACGCCCTTGTCCTAATCTTTCACCATTATATGAGAACCAAGCACCACTCTTATCGATGATATCAAATTTAACACCTAAATCAACGATTTCTCCAAAATGAGAAACTCCTTTACCATATATTAAATCTACTTCAGCAGTTTTAAATGGAGGAGCTACCTTATTTTTAACTACTTTGATACGGGTTAAATTTCCGATGGCATCACTACCATCCTTAATTTGATCAACTCTTCTCACATCTAGGCGAATAGTCGCGTAGAATTTTAGGGCACGTCCACCAGAAGTTGTTTCTGGATTGCCAAATAGGACGCCTACTTTTTCTCTTATTTGATTAATAAAGATTGCTACAGTCTTACTCTTATTGATGATACCAGCAAGTTTACGCATTGCTTGAGACATAAGTCTTGCTTGTAAGCCAACATGGCTAGCTCCCATATCACCTTCAATTTCAGCCTTAGGAACTAGAGCTGCAACACTATCGACAACAATGATAGATATTACATTACTTCTAACTAATGCTTCAACAATCTCTAATGCTTGTTCACCATCATCTGGTTGAGATACGATTAAATTATCGATATCAACACCTAAAGCTTTTGCATAAGTAGGGTCAAGAGCATGTTCAGCATCAACGAATGCTGCATAACCACCTTGCTTTTGGGCTTCAGCTATAGCATGTAACGCAAAAGTAGTTTTACCACTTGATTCAGGACCATAGATTTCAATGATTCTTCCTTTAGGATAACCACCTACTCCTAACGCAACATCTAGACTAATTGATCCAGATGGGATGACATCAATCTTTTCATGAGCAGCATCACCTAATTTCATGATCGAACCTTTACCATATGTCTTTTCAATGGATTTAAAAGCTTCTTGTAATGCTTTTTCTCTTTCGGCATCTTTTACTGATTTTTCAGTTTCTTCATTTGCAACATCTTCAATTGAAAGTTGTTTCTTTGTAGCCATTTTATTCTCCTTTATCTTTCTTCTTATTCTTGTCTTTTAATACTTCTTTATTCACAATTAAATAATCGATACCACTATATAATGTAATACCAATCATCATTACAATTAAGATTTTACCGATGATAGTATATACTACATAGCCACCACTAACTGCTACTCTTTCATAAGCAGTTGATCCTTCAATTGGTACCATTAAACGGGCACAGCCTAATAATAAATAAATAATTGTAATAAATTGTAATGTTGTTTTTACTTTACCAAACATGCTGGCAGCAATAACCATCTTCTTACCAGCTGCAATTAATCTTAGTCCGGTTACCATAAATTCTCTTGCGAGAATAATAGTTACCATCCACCAATTGATAAATTCATTATCATAATAAGCACCTTGATCTACAAGGATCATTAATAACGCAAGTACTAATAATTTATCTGCAAGTGGATCTAAGAATTTACCAAAATCAGTTACTAAATTACGTTTACGAGCAATTTTACCATCAAGCATATCTGTTAACATAGCGATTACTGCAACAAATAATACTAATAGATTAGCAAATGATAAATAAGGTAATCCTACAAAGACATAGGCTTCTCTTAAAGGCTTAATTGCGTAAATAATCATTAAGACTGGTATTAAGATAATTCTCAATAATGTTAATTTATTAGGAAGATTCATACGCTTACCTCTTTCATACTATTATACCATATTTTGACTACTGTATCAAGCAAGTCAAACCAATTTTTTTTAATTTTATGATATACTATATAAGAGAGGAAAAGCTATGAGTTCAAATAATTTATATCTATTTACAGGTACTGCCGAAATCTTCATTCAAAACCGAATTCAAAGAATTATTTCCAGTTTTGATAAGCGTCAAATATCAATTATTAAATATGATATGGAGACTACTCCAATCGTTAGAGTATTAGAAGATGCATGCACCCTTCCATTATTAGAAGATATTAAAATCATTATTTTACGAAATCCAATCTTCCTTGAAACTAGTGAATCTAATGCTGATTCTAAAGCTTTTATCAAATATTTAAAGAATCCTAATGATGAAACTATTCTAATCATTGACGCAACTAATCGTAAATTAAATAATAGTAATGAAATCTATAAGACTTTAAAACTTACAGCTGATATTATTGATTATTCAGATACGGAAGAGATTGAAATCAAGGGTTGGATTAGACGTACTTGTCAAGCATCAGGAATTGAAATAACTGATTCCGCGATTGATTTATTCTTAGAATATATCAATTCTGACCAAGTTAGAATGGTTAATGAATTAGAAAAGATGATTGATTACAGTATCGATAGTAAGCTTATTGATGAAAATGTCGTTAAATTATTAGTTACTAAAGATTTAAGTAAAGAAATCTTTAATCTAATTAATGCGATTATCAATCAAGATGTTGCGAAGACCAATCAAATCTATCAATTACTTTCATCATCAACTAAGGATGTATCTAGTATTATTGGAATGATTTCAAATTCTTTTAAAGAATTACTTACTACATCAAAATTATTAAAATCGGGCTATGGTCAAAATGATATCGCAAGATTTTATAATATTTCTCCTGGTCGTGCATATTATATGATCAAGGATGCTAAGAATTTTAAAACAGAAATTCTTGAACAATATGTTATCAAAATGGCTGATTTAGATTATAAGATTAAAACAGGTCGAATTGATAAGAATATTGGTATTGAATTATTATTATTACAATTATAAAAAAAAGACCCATTTTTTGGGTCATTTTTTTAAGCTAAAGCGTTAAGAGCTTTTGCACAACGAGATTTTTGACGTGCAACATATTGTTTTGTATGAACGCCTTTAGATACAGATTTATCTAATTTTTTGCAGAAGAATTTATAAGCTTCTGTTGCTTGTGCCTTATCGCCACTTGCAAGTGCAGCCTCGAATGCTTTTTTAGCAGTCTTAACTGAAGAATCAAATGCGCTATTTAATAAATTCTTTTTGCTATTGGTAATATCTCTTTTAATTTGTTGTTTGATATTTGCCATTTGACACCTCCAAGGATTTTTATCGCAAATTATTATACCACATTTTGTTTATTTAAACAAGTTATTTGAGTTTTTATTTTACGTTTTACCTATATTTTAAGTATATGTTGACTTAATAATCATTTCTTTATTTCC
>ONHH01000083.1 GCA_900317575.1 uncultured Bacillota bacterium
GCTTGGTAATAAATATACTGGTGATTCAATTTATATTAAAGCTGGTGAATATGATATTTTAATTGATGCCGGTTCTAGAAATGCATCATCTACTACAATTTCAAATTATGTAAATCAATATTGTACTGATAATAAATTAGAAATTGTTATTGCTACTCATGCCCATCAAGATCATATTGCTGGATTTGTTGGTACTAATGCTAATCCAGGTATCTTTGATTTATATCAATGTGATTTAATCATTGATTTCCCTAAGACTAATGCAACTTCTGCTGTTTATAATAATTATGTTGCGAAAGTCAATGCAGAAGTAGAAGCTGGAGCAAAGCATTTTAATGCATTAGAATGCTATAACAATACTGATCCTGAGAATGGAGCAAAGCGTGTATTTGATTTAACTGAAGATATTAAAATGGAAATCTTATATAATTATTATTATGAACATGATACTTCAAATGAAAATAATTATTCAGTTTGTGTAATGTTTAGTCATGGCGAACGTAAATTCTTACTTACAGGTGATTTAGAAGCTGAGGGTGAAGAAAAATTAGTAGAAAATAATTCATTATCTAAAGTTAATGTCTATAAAGCAGGTCATCACGGTTCATATACAGCTGGATCTGATAAATTACTTGAAGTAATCAAACCCGAAAAAGTAGTTTGTTGTTGCTGCTGTGGATCTACTGAATATACTTCAAATCCTGATAATACTTTTCCTGCTCAAGCCTTCATTGATCGTGTTTTTAAATATACTAAGGATGTTTATGTTACTACTATAGCAACTGATGCTGAACCTGGTTATACATCAATGAATGGAAATATTATGATAATTTCTAATAAGGATGCTTTACAACTTATTTGTTCTAATAATGATACACGTTTAATTGATACTGAATGGTTTAAAAATAATCGGAGATGGATTGATGAATAATAAAGAATGTGAAGTTAAATTCTTAATTAATAAACTTCCTAATCTTCCGGCAGATACTAATGTTTATTATATTGAACAATATTATTTCAATCCCGATAATTATCAAGATATAATTAAAGACTTATTTAATTTATCATCTTTAGATAATATTAATACTTACCGAGTAAGAAAAATTAAAAATAATAAAGTTATTTCTTATATTCTAACTCTTAAATCTAAAGGTTTATATGAAAGAGATGAATATGAAACAACGATTAATGAAGAATTATTTAAAAAATTCATTAATAATAAAATTTCTTTAATCATTAAAAATCGTTATATTGTTTTTAAAGATAATTTTAAATTTGAATTTGATGAGTATCTAAATTTAAAAGAAATTTTGTATACAGTTGAAGTAGAAGATGATGATATTGAAAATAAGATTCCTTTAATTGAAGAAATTCTCAAGAATCAATTTAAAATTGAATGTAAAAATGTCTCTAATGATTTAAGATACCGCAATAGTAATTTATTAAAATATTTTGGATAGGCTGATTATGAAAAAGATAATTATTATAATTTTTACAATATTTTCAATCATATATTTATCAAATATTACAAATAATCATTTCTTAGCTGATGAAGATAATCTTCCTACCTGCTACCAACAATCTGATCCAAGATGGGGATCACATATGAATGGCGATGGTTCAATAGCATCATCAGCTTGTGGATTATTATCATTAACTAATGCCGTAAATTATCTAACAGGTAATTTTATTAATCCGATTGAACTTGCTGATTATGCATATTCGATTGATGCATATAATCGACCAATACCTGGTGGCGGTGGGACATGGAGAGATTTATTTTACCATCGTTTAGGTGATTTTGAAGAAAAATATGGCTTTAAGGTTGTTAATAGTAGTATTTGGCGTGATGTAACTGATACTAGATTAAGAAATCATTTAATGGATGGTGGCGTATCAATTGCCCATGTTTATGGTCATTTTATTGCGTTAGTTGAATATGATCAAGATACTAATTCTTATATGGTTTATGATTCAGCCGCAAGTTCTCGTCGTCATACACTTCCTAAAGGAACATGGCTAACAGAGCAACAATTAAGTGAAGATTTAATGGATATTGATTGGTTCTGTTTAATATCTAAATCATCAATTAGAAATACTTCACTTGATGGAGTAAAGAATAAAGATAATGGCAGAGCAGAAGTAGAAATAACTAAATCGATTAATGATCCATCTAATTTATTAATATCAGGATCATGTTATTTAAAAGATCCAGTTATTAAATATTATTATAATGTTTGTACATCATATTCTTATGAAAGTAATTTATTTGATACCTTATATCCTTTAAATTTTGATAATCGTAAAGATTTAAATACTCTTCCAGGAAATGAGTACTTTACTGATAATGCTTATTGTGGTTTTAAAGGAATCATTGATTTAAATGAAATTTATCAATTGAATGGAAGAGGCACTAAATATATTTATGTATTTGCGGAAACAAATAATGGTGAAAAAGTAAATATTGCAGAAATCAAATTAAATCTTACAACTGATGAATTTAATAACACAAGTACTATTATAGATGATGAAAATCGTAAAATAACTGTTTCTAGTGAATTGAATGAAAATTCTTTGGTAATTGGTAATCTCGATTTACGAGAAACCGATTTTTGTATCATTAATTCTAATTCATTTAAGGAAGGACATTATTTAATAATTGGAAATGGAATCGATGAAGCTCTATTAGGGCATCAATATTTAACAGATCTTGAAGCAAATTCTATCAATCAATTAATTATTAAATTAGAAAATAATTATGCAGGTAAGGTATCTGTTAAATATTTAGGCGCAGATTCGCCAATTATTGATTCAATTGTTTTTAGTAAAGATGATAATTTTAAATTATATAATAGTTTAAATAATGATCACCATCAAGTATTAATAGGTAAATCAAATGATATTAATGTTTTTAGAGAAGAAGATCATCATTTAAATATCATATCTAAAGAAGCTACTTGTTTAGAAGATGGATTTTTTGATTCAACTTGTATAGAATGTAATTTAAATACTAAACATGAAATTAAAAATAAAACTGGTCATACTGCATCCGATTATTATTATAATGATGAATCTCATTATCTAGTTTGTGAAACTTGTTGTGAAGAATATGAATTTGAAGCACATGATTTAGAAATAACAATCAATTCTAAAAAGCATGGTTATATTTGTAAGAAATGTGGTTGGAGTGGTAATTTTGATAATCATGATTATGATGAAGAAGGTATTTGCAGAATCTGTAATTTTAAAAATCCTAATCATAAAACAAATGATGATAAACCTACTCAAAATGAAGAAGAACCAATAAATAATGAAATAATAGAAGATATTCCTAAAAAGAGTTGTAAAAAGAATATGGGAATCTTAGTAATTAATTTATTTGCACTCACCTCATTAGCTTATATATTTATTAAAAAGAAATAATTTAAGAAATACATTCATTAATTGAATGTATTTTTTATTTAAAAAATTAGCACTCTGCTATTGACAGTGCTAATAAAATGTGGTATAATATAAATGTATAAGGAGGATACAATCATGGAACAAATGGAAAATTATGAAAAAGATGAAAAAATTCTTGAGAAGTTTGGCCGAGATGTAACAGAAGCTGTTAAATCTGGAAAAGTCGATCCTGTTATTGGACGAGAAGAAGAAATCCTTCGAATCATTAAAATCTTAGCAAGAAAGACTAAAAACAATCCAATATTGATTGGTCAACCAGGTGTTGGTAAAACTGCCATCATCGAAGGTCTTGCGGCAAGAATAGTAAAAGAGGATGTTCCTTTAAATTTAAAGAAATGTCATGTTTATGAACTAGATATGGGTGCTCTTATTGCGGGTGCTAAATATCGTGGTGAATTTGAGGAACGATTAAAAGCAGTTCTTAATAAGATTAAGGATAGTAATGGTGAAATAATCTTATTTATTGATGAAATCCATTTAATCGTTGGTGCTGGTGCTGTTGAAGGCGCTCTAGATGCTGGTAATATGTTAAAACCAATGCTAGCGCGAGGAGAACTTCATTGTATAGGTGCAACAACTCTTAATGAATATCGTAAATATATTGAAAAAGATTCAGCACTAGAAAGAAGATTCCAAAAAGTTCTTATTGAAGAACCAACTGTTGAAGATACAATAAGTATCTTAAGAGGTATTAAAGCAAGATTTGAAGCACATCATGGTGTACACATTTCTGATAACGCGATTGTTGCGAGTGCAGTACTTTCAAATCGTTATATCAGTGATCGATTCTTACCAGATAAAGCAATTGATTTAATTGATGAAGCTTGTGCATCAATCAGAACCGAAATGGATTCAATGCCCCAAGAGCTTGATACATTAAAGCGTCAGATAATGCAACTCGAAATTGAAAAAGCATCACTTAAAAAAGAAAAAGATGCTTTAAGTATGGAAAGACTTCGTAATATTGAAAAAGAATTAAATCAAAAACATGATGAAGAAAAAGTTCTTGAAGCTAAATGGAAGAAAGAAAAAGCTGATCTAAATGTTATTAAGGAAAAACAAAATAAATTAGAAGAAGCAAAACTAGAATTTGAAAAAGCCTCACTTGCAGCCAATTATAATCGTGCTGCTGAGCTTCAATACAGTATTATTCCAAAGCTTGAAAAAGATATCGCAAGTTATAAAGAAAAGAATGATGAAGATAAAATGATATCGGAAGTAGTGACTGAAAATGATATTGCTACAATCGTTTCGAAGATGACTAATATTCCAGTATCTAAACTTGTTAAAGGTGACAGAGAAAAATTATTAGGATTAAAAGATATCTTGAGTAAAAGAGTAATAGGTCAAGATGAAGCATTGGAACTTGTAAGTGATGCGATAATCAGACAAAGAGCTGGTATCAATAATGAAAAAAGACCTATTGGATCATTTTTATTCCTAGGTCCTACTGGTGTTGGTAAAACCGAAGTATGTAAAGCTTTAGCTGAAGCCTTATTTGATAGTGAAGATCATATAATTCGTTTTGATATGAGTGAATATATGGAACCTCATAGCGTTGCTCGTTTAATCGGTGCTCCTCCAGGATATGTTGGTTATGATGAAGGTGGTCAATTAACTGAAGCAGTAAGAAGAAAGCCATATTCTATTGTCTTACTTGATGAAATTGAAAAGGCTCATCCAGATGTATTCAATATCCTGTTACAGATACTGGATGATGGAAGAATCACTGATTCAAAGGGTGTAACTGTTGATTTCAAGAACACTATCATAATCATGACTTCTAATCTAGGTTCACAATTTGCATTTGAAAAAGACCTGGAAAAGAAACAGAAAGAATACGAAGATATCGTCAAGATGACTTTCAAACCAGAGTTTATAAATCGTATTGATGAAATCATTATCTTCAATCCTCTTGATCAGAGCATGATAAGAAAAGTTGCGGAAAAGTTTATCAATATTCTGAAAAACAGATTAAAGGAATCAGATATTGAATTAACTATAACTGATAAGGCTATGGATAAGATTGTGGAACTTGGTTTTGATGAAACATATGGCGCAAGACCTATGAAACGTCATATTCAACGAGCTATCGAATCTATGGTTGCCAAGTACCTTTTAGAAAACTATGACACAAAGAAGATTGAGGTTGATGTAAAAAACGATCAGTATGTAGTAAACAGACTAGATTAATAACTCAAAAAGAAAGAGCTCATTGAACTGCCCCATTGAAAATGGACAGTAAATTTAAGGCTTAAAAAGCACCTCTTATACAATTTATGTATAGGAGGTGTTTTTGTTTATGGGAAAAACAGGAAGAAAGAATAATAAGTATTCTTATGAATTTAAGAAGAAAGCTGTAGAAAAGTATTTAAGTGGTGAATTGGGTGGGTGTATAAATGCCGCAAGAAAATTAGGTTTAAGAAACAAGACGCAGTTACTCAAATGGACAAAACTTTATAAACAA
>ONHH01000047.1 GCA_900317575.1 uncultured Bacillota bacterium
AATCCTTCAATTGATGTTGAAAATTATGATTATAAAACACCAGTTACTGATGAATTAAAATTAAATGCTTCTTATGAAGGCAAAGATTTTATAAAAGATGGTATTGGTGAAGTTACTGTATCTCAATATATTGATGGTGATACTGCATCATTTAGATTAAAGAGTGGTGGACGTAATTTTACAGTTAGATTTCAAGGTATTAATACTCCAGAATCAACTTATAAAGTTGAACCATGGGGTTATGCAGCTAGCAAATATACTAAAGCAAAAATAAAAGCAGCTAGTAAGATTGTATTACAAGCTGAAGACTTAGATACTCGTACCGACAGCAATGATAGATATCTTGCGTGGGTATGGTTAATTGATGAAAATGGTGATTCTAGATTATTAAATCTTGAATTATGTGAAATGGCATTAGCATTCAGCAAAGCAAATTCAACTTCATTAGAACAACAATTTGCAAGTGCTGTATATGATGTTTCAATCGCAAGATGCCGTATTTACGGTCAAAAAGACCCTGATTATGACTATTCAAAAGAAAGTAAATCTTTATCTATTAAACAAATTAAAGAAACTTATGGTAATATTGAACAATTAGTTAAACAAGAAAAGAAGGGTGAAAAAGTTGTAGTTAATGGTGTTGTTGCAAGAAGAAATGGTATTTCATCATGCTACTTACAACAATATGACGAAGAAACTAATAACTTCTATGGAATTTACATTTATGGAGGATTCAGCAATAGAGCAGAATTCGATGTTGGAAATTCTATTGTAGTTGAATGTAAGATTGGTTATTATTTTGGTTCATTACAATTAACTGATGTTACTGATGTTAAACTTAGATCTTGGGCTAATCCAGAAACTGCTGAAGATTCAGTATTTGTAAAACAAATTGATAATATTGCTACAATCACACCTACTAATTTTGATTTACTTGGTTCATTAGTAGAAATTAAAAATGTTACAGTCGTAGGCGGTAAAGATACTGATGATTCAAACGCATTTACTCTTTATTGTCGTGATGCTGCAAATGTAAAAATAGATGTAAGAATTGATGCTAACATCGTTATTAATGATGAAACAGGCGCAAGAATTACAAGCTATCAAGCATTTAATGGTAAAACATTCGCATCTCTTAAAGCAATTGTATCTTATTATGATTATGATAATGCTGATGGAGAAGGCGATGTTACTTCAAGATATAATGGTAATATCCAACTCATGTTAACTAGAGTTGTCGATTATACATTTACAGAATAGTTATAATAGGAGGAAAAAATGACTATCAAAAAATTATCAAAAAAACTTTTTGGTCTTTTCTGTTTAGTTCTAGCAGTTGTAGCATTATTCTCATGTGCTGAATTAACTGAATCAGCTTCATTAGCTGCAAGAAGAACTGCAGAAAAAAATATGGACACTGTTTTAAGTAAGATTGTTTGGGATGCAAGTGATGCTTCTGGTATTACTGCAAACTTAGAACTTCCTACTTCTAATAAGAATTTCCCTGGCATTACTGTTTCATGGAAAAGTTCTGAACCAGATGTTATTTCAAGCACTGGTGTAGTTACTCGTACTGCATATGATGATCCAAGAGCATATGTTGCAGATGGAAGCGAATCTGAAACATATACTGAATTAGATGATAATAATGTAGAAGTAGTAAAATACAAAGATAAAGTAGTTAAAGTTGTATTAACTGCTACTGTATCAGGAACTTATACATATGATGTAGAAAAGACTGATGCTGATGGAAATGTTACATTCGAACCTGTTGAAAAAGAATTAAATCCTATTTCAAAAGATTTCACATTTACAGTATTAACAATTCCTCATGGAATCTTCGGTGGAAGTATTGCAGAAGTTAAAGCTGCTGCTTGGAATTATGTTTATAATGAAAATAAAGTTGATAAGAAACTAGTTTCTAATTCAAATGTTGTATTTAATGCAATGACAAAAGGTTTCGTTACTGCTAAACTTCAATCAGGTGGCTTAGGCTTCATGATTCATGATGGTAGTGAAGGTATATATGTATACTTCGATAACACTAAAGTTGAAGTTGGTGATTATGTACAAGTAATTGGTGGTGTTTATACATATTATGGATCACTTCAATTCGGTTCTAATATCTCTGTTTCTAAATTAGAAACTCCAGAAGAAGGCAGAATTAAGGATTCAGATTATCGTGAAGTTACTCCATTACAATTAGAAGCTGAACACGCTCCACTTGAATCAGGCTTATATGCTGATAACGTAGTTGGTTACTTTGGTGGTAAACTTGTTAAGATTACTGGTATTCTTACTGCAAAAGCTGCTCCTCAAGGAAGTGGTAAATATTGCTTAATCGATGCTACAGATGGTGAAGAAACAACTTGGATTTATTACAAGTCTTATACTCCAGAAATGGAACAAACATTAAAAGATTTAGCTGGTAAATATGTTGAATTACGTGGTGTAACTTATGACCGTGATTCAAGACTTAACAAGAATGAATTATTATGGGATGGTCAAGCTGTAGAAAAAGAAGCTCCTGAAATGTCAGATGAAGTTAAAGTTAAACAAGCTTTAGGTTCAATTGTTCTTGAAGATACTTATGATGCTGACTTCGTTCTTCCAACTGTTGATGGCTTTACAGTTTCATGGGCAGTTAAGAGCGGTACTGGTGTTGAATTAAATGGTGTTAATGCTAAAGTTACAAGAGCTGATGAAGATCAAACTGTTGTATTAACAGCTACAGTTACATTAAATGCTGTTTCTGAATCAAAAGACTTTACAATTAAAGTTGCTAAGATTGTTACATATAAATATTATCCAACAAATAACCCAGTTGCTGGTGTTAAATATGTTCTTGGTTTAACTCAAACTAACTTACAGAAAGATTTATTCTTTACTGGAAATCCAACTGGCAACTATCTTGAAACTACTGATGATTTTGGTGTTGCTGCAAAAGTAAGTGTTCTTCCAGTAAATGGCGGATTTAATTTAGCTATTCATACAGCTGATGGTGTTAAATATATCAATGCTGAATCTACTAGTGCTGGTAAAGCAAAACCAGTAGTTGGTGCAGAAGCTGTTACAGTATGGACATTCAATACTGAATATAATACATTTGTTACAACATTTGATACTGATACATTCTATATTGGTACTTATAGTA
>ONHH01000084.1 GCA_900317575.1 uncultured Bacillota bacterium
AAAAAAAGTCTACTAACATTTTTATTTTGTTATAATATTTATTGGAGGTGAAATTATGGGAAGACCAAAAGGCGGTAAGAATAGAGAATGGACTGCTGATATGAAATTAGAAGTTATTAATTACTATTTTGATGGCCATTCGAGAGTGGATACATGTATGTTTTTTAAAATTAATGATAGTCAATTACATAATTGGCTCATCAATTATGAGAAAGGTGGAAAAGGTGCATTACAGAATAAGAGAAAACCTGGTAATCCACTTGCTAAGTATTCTAGAAGAAAAGAATTAACTGAAATAGAACAATTAGAATATGAAAATATGATTTTAAGAATTGAGAATGAACGCTTAAAAAAAGGATACACCCAGGAAGATGTAATCTTGGCGAGAGAGAAATTATTAGAAAAGAATACGAAATAATTTTAGATCTTTCTGGGGAATTCAATCTTAAATCTTTATGTATAGTTATGGGAGTTTCTCGTAGTGGATATTATAAATGGTTATCAAGACGAGGAATAAAACCAAATTATATTAAGACAAGAGAATCGTTAGCTGAATTAATAAAAGATATCCATAGTCATCATTCGACATATGGATATCGTTCTATAGCTCAAAATATAAGAAATAAGTATGGATGGGTAATTAGTGATAATTTATGCCATAAAGTGTGTAAAAGTCTAAATATACGTTCAAAAGCTCGTAAAACATATAAAAAAGCTGGAGAAGAGAGCATCAAATATCCTAACATAGTGAATGGCCATTTTAATTCAAAAAGACCTTTCGAGATAGTAGTTAGTGATTCAACAGTTATTTATAGCCGTGGTAAAGTGTATGATTGGACATTCTATGTTGATACATTTAATAATGAAATAATATCATCAGATGTATGCCCATTTCATCATGGTGTAAGTATTAAAAACCACTTTACTGCTTATAAAAAATTTTTAGAAGAGAAAATAAAAAGAGGATATAAAGACCTTGAAACTATTGTCCACACAGACCAAGGTACAGTATATTCCTCAGTAGCCTTTAACCAACTACATAAAGATTATACCATAAAAAGATCAATGAGTCGAGCAGGAACACCTACCGATAACCCAATTATTGAATCTTTAAATGGTTGGATTAAAGAAGAGTTATATAAAGACTTTAAATTAGCAACTGCAGATGATATTTATATAACTATAGAGAACTATATTAAGTATTATAATTCGGAAAGATTAGCTTATAGTCTAAAATATAAAACCCCAATTCAGTATAAAACTGAACTGGGATTTATATAACTTTTTTTGTGTCTACTTTTACTTGACTATTTCACCTAATGGAGATTCTTTTCATTTAGTCTTTGCTTCACATATAGTGGATCTAAATATTGATAAGTAACAGTATCAACATATGGAAGTACTTCTTCTAATGCTTCTTTAGTTTCAATAGTCCAAACATTCATAAAATGTTTTTTAGCATAACGAATTACATTTTTACGTTTAAAGAATTGACGATCTAAATCTAAAGATTCAACAGTATTTCTTACATGCCATACATAATCTTTACGATAACTGATTAATAATCCACGCATATAACCAGATTTCTTTAAACGCCATAGAGTCCTTGCGTCAAAAGAAATAATCATTATTTTTGATTTATCTTTAATCTTTTTTAATTCTTCTTTTAATAAATCAGTTATTTCTTTATAATTTTTATCTTTAGTTTTGATTTCAATAACCATCGGTACTCTTTCTTGATTTAATTCCATAACATCATCAAGAGTAGGTATACTAGATCCATCTAATAATTGATAATTATTTTTAATTTCTTCTAAAGTTAGTTCTTCAATGATTCCATCTTTTCCACTTGTTCTTTTTAAGGAAGAATCATGACATACAATTAATTTTTTATCTTTAGATAAATGAATATCAAATTCAAATGCTACACCATTATCAATAGCATTCTTAAAAGCTTTTAAACCATTTTCTGTATATTCACTATTGTGTAATCCTCGATGAGCAACTCCATCAAGAAATACCGGATTGATTGCGTCAATCACCTTTTGCTTTTTCATATTAATCTTCTGCATCTCCTATTGCTTCAAGACCAGATTTAAAATTAGTCTTGACTGATTTAACATTTTTAACAAATAAGAATATTACTAATGATGCAATTACGCATACTAATGCATAAACTGGTAAGAATTCCCAACTAAAGCCATCAATTAGTAATAATGATCCTAATGCAATCGGTGTAACTGTTTGAGCAGCCATTGATGCTGCATAATAATAACCAGTGAAAGCACCAATCTTCGAATTAGGACATAATTCAACAACCATTGGGAAGGAATTAACATGTACTAAAGACATACCAAATCCTTTAATAAACCAAATAGCATAAATCCATACTGGGAATTTTCCTGATCCAGCAAGTCCCCCAACAACAAATGTTAGAATTGCCCATACAACATATGATAAAGCTGTAAGAGTTAAACCACCAAATATTGACCATTTACGACCAATTTTACTTGCGATAGTACCACCAATAGCAAAACCTACAACACTACCCACACCACCAACAATCGTATTAATCATATTTGATGATGACGATGTCTTTAAGAAATAGATAGCATAATTACCCATAAAGGTACCAATACCATTATCAGCCATAAACCAGAATACTTCCGCAATAAGAATGAAGATTAGCATTCTCTTATTAGCTTTACTCATTGGTCCATCTTCAGTAACTTTATCAACTACTTCCGCCATTTCTTCACCGCGTTCCATTTCTTCTTTCATCTTAGCTTCAAGTTCATTTTCACGAACAGTAAAGAATAAGACAATAGCTGAAATTAGCATTAATACTGACGCAATTAAGAATGGAGCTTCAATTGCCCAAATATTATTAAAAGCCCAAGTATGTGCTTTAGGAGTACCATCTTTATTTAAAGCAGTTCCTAAATAATCAGATAGAACAAAGAAAATACCAACAACTGTTGCGAAAGCACCACCAATATAACCCATAATATTAATAATTCCATTAGCTTTACTACGTAAAGGTTTAGGTGTAATATCTGGCATTAAAGCAACAGCTGGATTACGATACATCATCGCAAAAACAACGACAATCGCCATCATACAAATTACTCCTGCTAAACTATTAAGATGGAATAATACTGGAATAAATGGGAATGCAATTGAACATACAAATGTTCCAACTAGAATAAATGGCATTCTCTTACCAATTTTAGTTCTCGTTTTATCAGAAATACGTCCAAAGATAGGCAATAAGATTAAAGCAGCTAAATTATCAATAGCCATCATTACGCCAACTAAATATTGAACTTCTTCTTCAGTTCTTCCAGGAAATGCTCCTTTAAATAATTCGGTTAAGAAAGTAGGGCACCAGGAATCATATACTTGCCACAAAAGTAAAATACCAAAGAATGCAAAACCAATAAGCATTGTTCTTTTAATATTCAACTTTAGTGGAACATTAACATCATTCATAAATTTTCTCCTCTTTAATTTTATTCATTACATTAAATTATAACACATTAATAACAAAAAAACACATCTTTTGTCTTTTTTAAAAAAATAAAAAGATGATACATTGAATATATCATCTTTGAATAACTAAATATGGTGCTCCCACCAAGAATCGAACTTGAATCTGAGCATTACCATTGCTCCGTTCTGCCATTGAACTATAGAAGCTTATAAGAGATAATAATTATCTCTTAAATTTATTAAACATTATTAAACATAAAAATGTTACTACTGATGTTGCAACAAGTAAAATGATAAATAATGCATCAAGATCTCTAACAATAAAGAAATTCTTTAACGCAAGAGTAATCCATATTCCAGCAAATGCAAAGCTAGCTAGAATGCATAATAATGTTAATTTTGTATTAGACCATGCTGAATGGGATTTTTGTAATGAAGTCTTACTATTTTGTTTAGGACTAGGTTTTCTTGTAGCCATATTTTGCCTCCTTAGACTGCCATTACAATTAGAACTACTAAAGCTCCAATTTGTAATAACATCGATAAATAAATAACGATAGAAAAATATGTTTTATCGGTTTTATGATGAGCTAACAATCTACCAAAAAAAGATCCGATTGCTCCACCTAATACACCAACACTTAATAGTGTCTTTTCTTGAATACGCATACCGCTACCATTAGATTTTGCTATAGCCTTATCTTTTGAATATAGAACAATAGCTGCTAAACTCATTATGACAAGCCATGCAATATAAATAATTAATAATACTGAATTATAAGTCATTGTTTTCTCCCTAAATTAAAAATTTACTAAATTCGTGATCAATTGTATTATTAGACCAATAAAATATGAACCAATATTGCAGACTACTCCATAGATTATTGATTTAGATAATTGTTTAGTTATTATGTAATAATAAAATGTTTCCACAATAATTACTATTGCTTCTAAAATTACTACTGTTAAAATATACTCTAAAATAGAATGAATTGCTATTAAAAAGATAATTAAATTGATTGATACATTAGTTATAATATTTATTAATACAGATAACATAATAATTTTATATCTAGCATTTAAAATCAATAAAACTATTGTTTCAATTAAAATTGTTAAAATTAAATTAATTACTATTTCTAATGCCATTCATCTTTTCCTTATCAATTTTATTAGAGATAAATACAATTATCAAAATGGATAATATATTTAATATAGCAATTATTATTTTAATTAATAATTCATTATAATACAACATCCCTAATAAATAACCTGGAAATAATATTCCTGCTAATAATCCAAACGCAAATCCTACTTTATTTTTAAGCAGAATATTAATATAATAAAGAGTAATCGGCATTGAAAAATTAAAGAACATTATTCCGATAATATATAATACATTAAATTTATCACCAAATATTAACAATATAGTAGATAATACCATCGAAATAATCATTGTTAATTTTGTTCCAATAAACCTTGATACAACACCACCTAAGGCCTTTCCCAAAGTTGATGCAACACCAATGAGAATAATTATTAAGGTAGACTTTTCAAAATTTGCTGGAGCAACTTTACCAACAAAACTTCTAATAAATACCACTAAGATAATGATTAAAATCATTATTAACCATTCTTTTTTATTATTAAATGATCTTTCATTATTAGAAATAATTTCTTCATCAATAGATAAAATAATTACAATAAAAGGAATAATAATCAACAATAAAAATAATATTAAAACAAAATTAGAATGAAATAGCTGACCTAATACTAATCCTGTTGCTCCAGTTGATACAAATATTCCTAACGATATAATATCGTTATCTGTTTTTTCAATTACATATTTGCCCCCACTAATATGGAAGAAGGCATTTCCGATACCGATACATATCATACTAATAATAAAATTAAATTTAAAAATTAAACCAATTATTAATAATATTACTGATATAATCAAAATAATTTTATGATTATTTATTTTATCAGCAAACAATCCAACAAATGGTTGTGTTACAAAAGCTAATGAATTATAAATTATAAAAATCAAAAATGCATAATCTTCATTATTCTTATATAATGTTGAAAATATAATAAAGGTACATAGACCATCTACCGCAAAATGTTGAATTGTATATAATAAAGATATTATTTTTCGATTTATTTTTAACATCTTATGCATCTTGAGATGATGATTGATAAATTATTTGTAGTACAACTACATTTCTATAACCTTGATAATAACCTAAGAAATCTTCTTCGGTAGCTTCAAAAGGAAGTTCAACTGTTTCTACAAATACAATTTGTTGAGTGTTTACTATTTTTCTAGTTTCAAAATATTCATACTCATCAATTTCTTTAACATCATCTAGAGTAATTGGCCGTGTGCCATTAATTACTGTCCTAAGACTTTTTCCGTCAACAGTAATTTCACTAACTTTTTCATCGTTTATTTCACAATATATCAACAGTATTTTAGGTTCTTCATTATTGACTCTAGTAGTAGTACCCCGACACATTCTAGGATAAGGCGCTATATCCAATAATAAAACACCTAAAATTACAACGCAAAATCTTAAACTAAATTTCATTTTATCTTTTCTCCTTTTTTATAAAACGATAATTTATAATTTATTTCAACATTAATATAAAGATTTAATTCGCTTTTGATATTTTTCAAATAAAATCTTATTATGTTCATCGCCACCTGGAGTATTACTTGATAAATATATTGGTGGCGTAAGACCATCTTGTTCATATAAATTAATAACTTCTAAAACTAAAGATTGTGCAATATAATTACCCGCAATACTAGAAACTGCCCCAATTCTGCCATAATCTTTTTTAATAATTCCATCACCATATGGAGCATGGTTATCAATTACTACATCACCAAATTCATAAAGTTTTTTATTTAAATTATTTCTTGGATTTACTTTTTTAGTCATTTCCATACTAGTAATTACAATTAATGGATGATGATGTTCTTTAACAATTGACGCAAATTCAACGGGAACACTATTGATGCCTGAATTTGATACAATAATAAATACTTCATCTTTTTTTATATCTAATTCATCAAAAATCTGTTTTGCGTAACCAGGTTTTCTTTCAAGTTGAGTCGATCTAACTGCTCCTTCATGCTGCATAAGTGGTGGAATTAGAATTGGATTGATTTGAACTAATCCACCTGCACGATAAAACAATTCTTCTGCAAACATATGTGAATGACCAGTTGCAAAAACATGAACTAATAATTCTTTTCTCATTGCCTGATACATCAATAATGCTGCTTTTTTTATATTATTATCTTCTTGATCATTGATATCTTTAATTAACTGTTCTACTTTTTCAAAATATTCTTTCATATTATAATTTCTTATTCTTCTTATAGATTAATTCTGTCGCAAAATGGATTTTAGTTAATACATTTTTATGATTAATTGGATAAACAAAATATGTTCTTTCAAGATCTGATATTTCTATTGCATCACCACGTTTCATATAATTAAATTCAATATGAATAGCAGTAGTAGATAGTGGTGGCTTATCAAAAATAAATTCACTACCATCCAGCAATTGTCCAGAAAGTTTGATTCCATCTAGACCTTGATGCATATGAACAGTACCAACTTCTACAAATTTCTTATGAGCATTAACTAAATGTTCTACTCTTACTTCATCTTCAAATTGATAAGTTCCATTTTCAATTTCTTCTTTTACTTTTTCTTGTTCCCAGCGATACCAATTAGGTACATGAGCTAGAGTTGCATCCCAAGTATATCCTTCACTAATTAGATGAAGACGAGAATATTCATCCATTTCCCATTTAGCACCACAGCTCTTACATTCAATATATTTTTCATAAGAATCCATATTTTCTTCATCCATACAGCATGGACATTTATATAAAACTTTATGAATATTCTTTGCACGATTCTTAAATGTTAATTTAATATTATTATCTGCTTGATATTTAAAATCATCATAAACAAAAGCATCTTCAATCTTCTTTTGAATTTCTTCTACACTTAAATTAACTAAATCTTCCTTAGTTATTACTTGAATAAAATCAGCTACCTGTGGTATTTCTTTTCTTTCTGGTTTTTTAGCCCATTGTGGTGAACGTAAGAAATTCCCTTTTTGGTTGAAAACAACAATTGGAACATTACAGAATTTAGCAAATTTACCTAAGGATTCCCCAATTGTATCTGGTACTCCACATAAAGAAAATCTTGCTTCTGGGTGTATCGCAACAATTCTTTTCTTTTCATTTGTTGCTTTCTTAATTCTTTTTAATAAGCTAACATCACTAGTATATTTTCTCTTAGGAACGCATCCAGCATGTCTCATCAACCATTCACCACGATTAAATTCTTCTATACTACATACCCAGCATAATCTTCTAGGAAATACTGCTTTAAGTAAATTAGGAAAATCAATCATTGATGCATGATTAGAAAAGACAATATATGGTGGTTTTAAGCCTTCACAATTAATTTTATTAATCTTGGTTCTTGCACCAAAGAATCCTGACATAAATAACATACCTGTTAAACCAACTGGTACTAAATACCAGCTCATTGGCGCAAGCTCTCGATGCATATCTGTTTCTTTTACCATCTTATTCCTCCCTTAAATAATTAAGTAAACGATCTAAATTATTTATCATATCTTGTCTACCCATTTCATATAGGGCTTTAGTCTTATCATCATTAGTTTCTAAGACTTTAATATTTGGAGCCTTACTTGGATAAAGACAGAATATCTCTCCTTTTTTGTCTTTTTCATATATTTCATCAAGTAGTTCATTATGACGTTCATTTTGATTAAGTAATTTATTCAATAACCTTGGATATTTATGATATTTAATTTGATATAATCTTCTCATTCTTTTAGTTAATGCCTCAGAATGATATCCATATTCTCTTGTAAGAATAATTATATTCTTCTTATTGGTCTTACTAGCAGTTCTTAAAGGAATAGTTTCTGCAATTCCCCCATCTAAATATGGAATATTATTAATCTTAACCATTGATTGAATTAAAGGTAAGCTGCATGATGCAACAATAGCATTTTTAATATCACAATTATGACCTTCTAAATATTCAATTTCCCCAGTTAAACAATTAGTAATACCAATATAGAAATTTTGTTTACTCTTATTAAAATTATCATTTAATGGTGCAAATTCTTCTAAGACATAATTCTTATAATAATCAGCATTAATCATACCACCATTAAAGATCATATTACGGAAGCTAATAGCTTTTTTAGTATGGGTACAATATAAATCTACTTTAATAGCTTCACCTATTTGTTTAGAAATATAATATTGACCATTTTTAGCTCCAGCAGATATTCCATATACATTTTTTATTTCTATTCCATTCTCCATTAAGACATCTAATACACCACTGGTGTATACACATCTCATACCACCACCCTGTAATATTAGAGCAGCATCATACATAATATCACTTCTTTCTTTATATATTTTACCATATTTTTATGAAATGATAAAATATTAGTAGACACAAAAAAAGTCTACTAATATTTTTATTTTGTTATAATATTATTGAAGGTGAT
>ONHH01000085.1 GCA_900317575.1 uncultured Bacillota bacterium
TCTTCAGCAGGAGCTTCTTCTTCAGGTTGTTCTTCAGCAGGAGCTTCTTCCTCAACTGGTTCTTCAGCAGGAGCTTCTTCCTCAGCTGGTTCTTCAGCAGGAGCTTCTTCTTCAGGTTGTTCTTCAGCAGGTGCTTCTTCCTCAGCTGGTTCTTCAGCAGGAGCTTCTTCTTCAGGTTGTTCTTCAGCAGGAACTTCTTCCTCAGCTGGTTCTTCAGCAGGGGCTTCTTCTTCAGGTTGTTCTTCAGCAGGTAATACTGCAGCAACAGCTTCTTCAGATTCTTCTTCTGGATTTTCTTCTTTAGATTCTTCTTCTACAGGCTCTTCTTCAACAGCTTCCTCTTCCTCAGCTGCTTCAGCTTCTAATTGTTTGTCGAAGTAATCTTCAAATTCATCAAGAATATCATTATATGCATTATCATATTCTTCAAGAATTAATTGATCTACTTCTTCATCAGTTAATTTAACAACATAAACAACTGTTTCATCAGCTTTTACTAATTTAATTAACTTAGAAATGTAGAATACTGCAACAAAGAATAGAACTACATATAAACAGAATAAATATGGATCATAATTTGATGCAGAATATAAGAAACCATTATCAGCAGTTGCATAACTTGAAATATAAGTTTTAGCAACTCTATATGAAATTAATGCAAATACAATCATTAGGAATACTGCAACACCATCAACTATTAAAGAACCTTTTTTAGTTAATTTCATTACATACTTTTCAACTAATGGTAAAGCACATACAACAACAACTAAATATGCAACAGAGATTAATACTAATAATCCATGTGATACATCACTCATTGGATGTTGTTTAAATGTTAATGTATGAAGTGTAAATGCTAAAATTCCAGCTGCATATACGCATAATGGTAAATAGCTTAAAACATTAACAGTTCTAGATCTTTCTACTCCTTCCTTAAGTTGTTTATATCTAATAACATTGAAATATGTTATTAAAAGTAGAATTACTATTGGAAATGCAATAAATTTAACAATATTTTCAACTGTTAATAAATCTGCGGAACCCCCAAAAGTTCTAAAAGGTACAGCCGCAACAATCCCAATAATAAGAGCTAGAATACCAAAAATATAACTAGCAACTTTTTGTGATTTTGTTAACATATAAAATCTCTCCTTTTTTTGTATTTTAAACTCCATTTTATGCTTTATTATACCATAAATTGTTTAAAAAAGTATAACAAAAACTAATTTTTTTAAAAATAAAAAATTACTCATTTTAAAAAGAGGCAAAAAAGGGCTAAAATTAAGGGTATTTAATTAATTTTTTTAAATATTTTTTTTTGAAAATTTCCTATTTATCAAAGCGTTTACATTTATTTTTTATAAAAAAAGGTATTACATTTAACATGTAATACCAATTTTATCCATAAATTAGAATAATGAAGTAACATCATCTTCTGGTAAGCTATCTAAAACTCCTAATGATTTTAATTTTAACATTTGTGTTTTATTTAGTTTTGTACGACTTTCTAAATCTCTAATTGAAGAAAATAATCTTATATTTCTTTCATTAATAATAGATGATGCAACACTTTCTCCTAAAGCTGATATTGTAACAAATGGTAAATATAATCCTTTACGATCTTCTGAAATAACGAATTTAGTTGCATCCGATTTATTTAAATCGATTGATAAGAATTTTAAGCCTCTTAAAGTCATTTCATATGCGATATATAATTCATCTAGTAGATCTTTTTCTTTATCTTTAACATCTTCACGATTCTTTATACGTTTTTCAATATCTAATATGCGATTTTTAATTGCATTTCTTCCCGCAATAAATACTTCCGCATCAAATTCTTTACATCTTACACTAAAATAAGCTGCATAATAGAAGATTGGATGATAAATTTTAAACCATGAAATACGAAGACCCATTACAACATAAGCTGTTGCGTGAGCTTTAGGGAATAAATATTCAATTCTTTGACATGTCCAAATAAACCAAAGTGGAATATTTTTTTCATTCATTAATTTAATTTGTGCTTCAGTTAAGTGCTTTCCTTTACGAACACCTTCCATAATCTTAAAGGAAGTTGAAGCATCAACACCTTTTTCAATTAAGAAATTCATGATATCATCACGACAACAGATTACTTCCGCAAAAGGTACTTTAATATTTCCTAGTTCTTCTACTGTTCCTAGAACTAATGATTCAGCATTATTAAACCATACATTAGTACCATGAGAAACACCTGATACTTTAATAATATCATTATATGATTGTGGTTTAATTGTTTCTAACATTCTTCTAGTTGTATCAGTACCAAATTCTGGAATACCAATAGTACCACTTGATAATAAATCTAAATCACCTTCATCTAAATTTAAAGGTTCTTTTGATGAGAATAATTTAAGGATCTTTTCATCAATAAATGGAATTTCTTCAACATCATGGAAATGGAAGATATCCGGATTATCATGGACATAACCAATCAAAGTTTTCATCATTGTTGGATCATCATGTCCAAGGATGTCTAATTTTAAAAGATTTGCTTCAAAAGTATGATATTCAAAATGGGTTGTACGCCAATTCAAATTGTCTACACTCTCTTTATCATCAAAAGGTGGGAATTGAATAGGTGTAATATCATATATTTCCATATTATTAGGAACTACAACAATTCCTCCTGGATGTTGTCCAGTTGTTCTTTTTGAATCTTGAATAAAGCTAGCAATTCTTTCAATTTCACAATTACGTTTTAATACATTCTGTTTTTCATAATAGCCACGAACATAACCAGCAGCAGTCTTTAATTTAACTGTGGAAATAGTACCTGCTCTAAATGCATAATCTTTACCAAACATGCTTTGAACAAATAAATGAGCTTGGGCTTGATATTCACCAGAGAAATTTAAATCAATATCTGGTACTTTCTCACCAGTAAAGCCTAGGAAGGTTTCAAAATCAATATTTACACCTTCACGGTTCAGTTCTTCACCACAAATAGGACATTTCATCGCAGGTAAATCATAACCAACCATTGCTGACTGCAAAGCTTCTTCGATATAAGCTGGGACATTGAATTGTCCATATTGTTGTTTTTGTTCATTACTAAATTTAAAAGCTACAAATTTACATTTAGGACAAACATAATGTGGAATTAAAGGATTAACTTCGGTAATATTCATTAAATTTGCAACATAGCTACTACCTACACTACCTCTACTACCAACAACATAACCATTATCATTAGAATTTTTTACTAATAAATGAGAAATATAATAAACGGAGAAATATCCATGTCCAATTATGGCTTTTAATTCTTTATCTAGACGTTCTTGCACATATCTAGGAATATTATCACCAAATATTTTATGACAATTATCATTACACATATCAATAATTGCTTGTTTCATCGATGGAACGCCATCTTTTTCTAGGAAATTATCAGCTGGAACGAATAATTGTTTATCAAATAGATTATAATCATCTATTAATGAACTGATATAATTAGTATTTTTTACAACAATATCATAAGCAGTTTCTGGATCTAAGAATGAAAAATCAGTTAGCATTTCAGTTGTTGTCTTAAAATGACAATCAGGAATATTATTATATTCATGTAATTCATGAGGACCACCACCATTTGGTCGTGGAATACTCAAATAAATCTTTCGATATTCTCGATCAGTTTCAATTAATTCATGTACATCACCGGTTGCAACAACAGTTTTACCTAATTCATGGGCGGTATCAATAATTAATTGAATAGTATCTTTAATATAATCCAAATAGCCTATATCTTTAGTATGTTCAAATAAGAATTCATAATATGAAGGTGCTTGAACTTCAATATAATCATAGAACTTCATCTTTTCTTTAAGGATAGCCGGTGTTTTTTCTAATGCAGCTCTAAATACTTCACCTGTATAATCGCCACTACCAATTAATAGTCCTTCTCGATGACTTTCTAAATATGATTTAAGAACTCTTGGATTTTTATAATAATGAGTAGTTTGAGAATCACTAATAATTTTATAGAAATTCTTTAATCCAACGCGGTTTTTAACTAATATATTTAAATGTGGTGGAATTACATATTTAAAAATTTCATTTAAATTAATAATTGAATTTAAATCATGATAATTTTTAATATTTAATTCTTCAATATCGCCTATTAATTTCATAAAGATATTATTTAAAGTTCTTGCGTCATGAATAGCTCGGTGTTGAGTTTCTACTTCAATCTTTAATGATTTTCCTAAAGCACCTAAATTAAATTTCTTTAAATTATATTTATCGATAAAACAACGTGCAAGTTGTAAAGTATCAATGCATGGATATGGTCCATCAAAAATATTTTGACGACGCATATTTTCATAAATAAAATCGGTATCGAATTTTGCGTTATGGGCAACAAGAATTGATCCTTTAATAAATTCTTTAAAACGTGGAAGGACCATATAAATATCAGGAGCACTATAAACATCATCATTAGTGATATGAGTAAGATTAGAAATATAATCAGGAATAGGTTTCTTTGGCTTTATAAATTCACTAAAAGTATCAATAATTACACCATTTTGAACTTTTACAGCACCAATTTCAATTATTTCATGGAAATTTATACAAAATCCAGTTGTTTCAATATCAAAAATAGTAAAAGTAGCACCTGATAACATAATATCATCATCGGTTAAAGTAATACTGATATCACTATCATCAACAAAATTTACTTCAGCTCCAGCAATTGGTTTAATGCCTGCAGCCTTTGCTTTAGAAAAAAATTCTGGTAAAACATGACAATTTTCATAATCAGTAACTGCTAAAGCAGTATGACCAAAGCGACTAGCTTGTTCAACATATTCTTCAACATTAAGAATGCTATCAAGAACAGTCATCTTCGTATGTGCATGTAATTCTACTCTTTTTTCAGTTTGACCATCAAATCTCTTACGATAATTATCTTCACCCATCGTATTCATTTTTCTTAAAATAATATTTGGAACATTACCAAAATTATTCCATTCAAGGGTACCAATAACATCTACTAAGGTATTAGGTTGCAATTGTTCATAAAATGAGCGATTATTTTCATCTAAAAAGCCTGTAATATTGATAGAATCTTTATGATCGGTAATAATACCATTAAAGATTTGATATTCTTTTCCATTTTTCTTCGATACAATTGATCTAATTTCAGAATTAATAATTGTTCCGTGTACCGCAACATTCTTTGTTCCAATCATTTGAATATAAGCAGTTAAATCAAAACTCGTATTAGGAATATCGGATATTTGAATATCAACAGTTTGATTCTTTGATTTATATTCAAAGCTATCACGGACTTTTTCACTATCATGCATCAATTTACGTTGTTTATAATCTTCAAATGCCTTTGCTTTAACTGTATTTTCTTCATTAGCAATCATTCGATCATGTTTAGCTTTAACATCGATATTATTATTATCGATGATAAGATTAAATGATACATTTTTTAGTCCATAATAATTGAAATATACATTAAATGAATCTAAATATTTTTCAACTATCACTTTTTCAGCTTCATTAGGAATTTTAATAATAATTGTATTATCTTTTATTTCCCATGGATAATGTTGAATTACAGTAACATCAGGCCTATTTTGTTCAATTGTATTAATGGCGTCAACAAAATAATCTAATAAACAAAAATTAATATTAGATTGATTTTCATATTCAATACGGAAATTACATTTTTTACCACCGAGATTAGTTAACATGGCGTTTTCAATTTTAAAAGTTAAATCTTTGATTTCATCAATAGTTAATAGCTCTTTTAGAATAAAATAGATATGCCATTCACTACCATCTTCAATTTTCCGATCAATTAAACGTCCATCAATTAATTTAGGGGTAATTTCAATTGTTAATTTATCTAAAAAATTTCGCCATCTTCCTCTTTCATCCATAGATATACTCCTAACTCAATAATAATTCTTCTATAGAATATATTCTTGTCGCAAGTTCTTCAATAAAATGACTATTATGTGAAACAAAAATAATAGTACCTTGATATTTCTTTAAAGCTTTAAGTAAATCTTCTTGACCAACTGCATCTAAATGGTTAGTTGGTTCATCAAGAATCAATACATTAGCCTTTGTCATCATAATTTTACATAATTTAAGCTTAGATTGTTCGCCACCAGATAAGGTTTTAATTGGCTGCTTTGCTAAATTATCCCTTAATCCACATCTTGCGAGCATTGTTCTAATTTCTTTTTCTTCCATTTTTGGATAAATTTGATGAATTTCTTCATAAGGGCTAATCTCATAATTATCAAAATGATGTTCTTGCTCGAAATATGCAATTTTAACATTATCCGTAAAATGAAATTTACCACTAATTGGCTTAAGTTCACCAATTAATGTTTTCATCAGTGTCGTTTTACCAATACCATTAAATCCTGTTACCGCAAGCTTCGTACCACTAGAAATCATAAAATTCATCGCAGGTAATAAACTCTTTTCATAACCAATTTCTAAATCAGTAACTTCTAATAATTTATGAGAGGCAATTGGAGAATAATTGAAATATAAATTCAAATGAATATCATCAGAATGAGGTTTAGCCATTACTTCAATTTTATTCAATTGTTTTTCTCTTGATTTTGCCATCTTAGCAGTTGATGCTCTAACCTTATTCTTTTCAATATATGTTTCTAAAGATTTAATTTTACGTTGTTGAGCCTTATATTCCTTTAGATAAAACTCATCATGAATATCTTTTTTAACTAAATATTCTTGATAATTTCCCTTATATTTAGTAATTTTACCAAATTCTAATTCAATAATCGTATTAACAACATCATTTAAGAATTCTTGATTATGAGATACAATTAAAAAATTACCTTTATATTCTTTTAAATATTTAACAAGCCAATTAACATGAATCGTATCTAGAAAGTTAGTTGGTTCATCAAGAATTAATAAATCCGGTTTTTCTAGCAATAATTTAGCTAATATTACTTTAATCTTTTGTCCACCAGATAATTTTCCCATAGGTGTATTAACACCATAATTAGTAATTCCTAAACCAGCCATTATTTTTCCTAAATTAGAATCAATTGCATAGAAATTATTCATTTCTAGTTCTTCTCTAATTAAATTAGCTGCTTTAATTCTTTTTTCAATATCTACTTGACTATCCTTATCCATGTTATCAAGTAAAGATAACATTTCCTTTTCCTTATTATATAGATAAGCATATGCTAATTTTAAATAATCAATAATTGGTAAATCGTTATTGATTTTCAAATATTGATCAAGATATCCAACTCTAATATTCTTATCGAATTGAATCAATCCACTATCGGGTATTACATTTCCACAAAGAACATTAATTAAAGTTGTTTTACCAGTTCCATTAGATCCAACAACTCCAATTTTCTCTCCATTAAAGATTTTAAAGCTGGCATTATTAAATATGATTTTTTTATCAAAAACAAGATTAAGATTTTCTACATTTAATAACATAATTTATACACTAAATAAGTAATAAAAATAAAACTTATTTTCCTATATTTATTAATCAATTATAACATATTTTATTTATAAAAACTATCGAAAGAATTATAAAATTTTAATAATCAATTATAAAAAGTTAATTGCTTTATTTTTTTTAAAAAATATGCTATAATAATCAATGAATAATTAAGAGGTATAAATTTTATGGCAAAAAATGATAAAAAACAAAAAAAAGAAAAATTTATGTACACTAAAGAACGTGCAGATGGAACTAAGGATGTAATTATTACTAAATCTCCTCAAAAAACATTATGGGGCAAAATTATAATCTGTACTCTTGCAATATTATTAGGCGGAGCTGCAGTTCTTGGTTTAATATTTGTTCTTATACAAGCATAAAAAAGAGTCATATAAGATTAATTCTTATATGACTTTTTTTTATGGTAGGTATTGAATTTTTCGTTCAATTGAATGATTCAATCGTAAACGATCAGCTATCATAGCGATAAATTCTGAATTTGTCGGACGATTTCTTTGATAACTTATAGTATGAGAAAAGATTTCACTGATACTTTCAGCACTTCCTCTTTCCCAAGCTACTTGAATTGCATGGCGGATTGCTCTTTCTACCTTTGATGCTGATGAATTATAAATTGATGCGACTTGCGGATATAGTACTTTAGTGATACGACCTAATAATTCCATATCTTGATATGCCATTTGTATAGCTTCTCTTAGATAGAAATAACCTTTTATATGAGCAGGAACTCCTACTTCATGTAAGATTTCAGCAATTTCATTAGCTAATTTAGGCTCATAATTAGGCATTTGTTGATGCTGAGATAAAGAAATAAACATGTTATTAATTACTTTTTCTAATGATTCAAATTCAAAAGGTAATACCGCAATATAATCGATTTTTAAATCATTTAATCTAGTATTTACATAATTACTAACAAAATTTGTCAACGCAATAATTTTCTTTGGTTTAATAATTACTGGTGAATTCTTGATTTCTTCAATTAATTGGAATCCATCAAATTTAAGTTTAAATAAAGTAACAATTAATACGTCAACATAATTCTTTCTTAAATAGTTTTCAACAATATCTTTATTATCAGAAATACCAATTAAATCTAATGTTTCACTATTTTTAAAACTCTCCGCAAATTTAATTTCATCATTTTCACAGTCCGACGCAAAATAAACTTTAATTTTCATATCCCCACCCCTTTTCCTTAAAGTTCACTACAATAATACACTATCTATAATAAAATTTCAAGGAATAATAATCGTTTTTTAAACTCATTTTTTAATTTTTCTAATAATTTATCAATAATTAAAAATATCTTGTCGAGTATCGACATAATTCTACAATATTCGATTAAAATCGATATATAAAAAATGATCATCAAAAATATTGATGATCATTCTTTTTTATTTGTTTTTTAATAACTCAATTGCAACTTCTTTTGCTTTACCTGATGGGTCATTAGGTGAAATCATTTCTGATAAAATCTTAATTCTTTCATCATATCCAAGTTCATAAATAGTAGTTGATGTAGAATTATCTTTAGATGTGTCTTTTACAACATATAATTGTTGATCAGCTAAGGCAGCAACAATTGGTAGATGTGTTATCGCAAAAATTTGCATTTTTTTGCTCATATCTCTTAATTTTCTTGCTACTTCATCAGCTACTTTACCACTCATTCCAGTATCAATTTCATCAAAAATAACTGTTGATAAACCTTTATTTAAGAATAAACTAGCTTTTAAAGATAACATTACTCTCGACATTTCTCCACCAGATGCAGTTTTGGATAATGGTTTTAAGCTTTCTCCTGGATTAAATGAAATTAAAATATCAACTTCATCGATACCATTTTTATTAAAGACTGAATCTTTAGTTGGATCATTTAATTCAACATGATTGAATGGAATATCAATTCTAACCTTTTCTAACATTAATTCTTTTAAGGTTTCAATCGTATTCTTCTTTAAGATTTCGACTTTTTCCATTCTTAATTTTCTTAAATCAAGAGCAGATTCTTTCAAAATTAAATATTTTTTATTTAAATCCTGATAAGCTATTTCAATATTGACTTCATGATTATCAACATCATCAATCATTTTCTTTAATTGAGAAGTATAATCAATTAATTCACCTTCAGTCTTATGATATTTTTTCATCAAACGATTGATTTCACTCAAACGTTGGTTTAATGCATTTAAATGATTCTCATCGAATTCAAGATGCAATAAATCATTTTGAACAGTAGCTTCTAAATCATCAAGATTGTAATATGCGTCATCAATTGTTGACGAATATGCTGAATAATCA
>ONHH01000026.1 GCA_900317575.1 uncultured Bacillota bacterium
CGTCTAATTACCTTTATTGATACTCCAGGACATGCAGCCTTTACCGAAATGCGTGCTCGTGGTGCTCAAGTAACAGATATTGTAATTTTAGTAGTTGCTGCTGATGATGGTGTAATGCCTCAAACTAAGGAAGCAATTGAACATGCGCAAGCAGCTAATGTTCCAATTATTGTTGCGGTAAACAAGATGGATAAACCAGGTGCTAATAGTGATCGTATCAAACAAGAATTAACAAGTTATAATTTAGTACCAGAAGATTGGGGTGGAGATACTATTTATGTTGAAATCTCAGCTCTAACTGGTAAAGGTGTAAGTGAATTACTAGAAATGGTATTATTACTTGCCGATATGAAAGAATATAAAGCTAATCCTAATCGTCTATCAGTCGGTACAGTTATTGAAGCTCGTCTTGATAAAGGAAGAGGTCCAGTTGCAACATTACTTGTTCAAAATGGTACCTTAAAAGTTGGTGACTTAATTGTCGTTGGTACAACTTATGGTAAGATTAGAGCAATGCAAGATGAATTAGGTCGAATCATTAAAGCAGCTCCTCCTGCTAAACCAGTTGAAATTACTGGTCTTGCGGAAGTACCATTTGCTGGTGAAAAATTCATGGCTATTGATGATGAAAAGAAGGCTAGAGCAATCGCTGAAATTCGTGCTCAAAATAAATTCAATGAAGAAATGGGTGCTAACCGCATCACTTCACTAAATGATATTTTACAAGAAGGTGATGGTGAAGTTAAGGTTCTTAATTTAATCATCAAATGTGATGTTCAAGGTTCTATTGAAGCTATTAAAGGTCTAATTGAAAAATTAGATATTGAAGGAATTAAGATTAATATTATCTCTAGTCGTGTAGGTGGTATTACGGATAATGATATCAGTCTTGCTATCGCCTCTTCAGCTATTATTATTGGCTTTAATATTCGTCCTACTGCGCAAATATCAGAACTTGCTAAAGAAAAAGGTGTAGAAATTAGATTATATAATATCATCTATAAATTACAAGAAGATATTGAAAAAGCAGCTAAAGGCTTATTAGATCCAGTTCTTGAAGAACATGTAACTGGTACTGCAGAAGTAAGAGAATTATTTAAAATCTCAAAAGTTGGTACAGTTGCTGGTTCATATGTAACAAGTGGTGAATTAAAGCGTAATGGTAGTGTTCGTGTAATTAGAGACAGTATTGTAGTTTATACTGGTAAGATTGCTGGCTTGCGTCGTTTTAAAGATGATGTAAAAGAAGTAAGAGAAGGTTTTGACTGTGGTATTACTGTTGAAAATTATAACGATCTTAAAGTCGGTGACATCCTTGAATGCTTTGTAATGGAAGAAGCAGAAAGAGAATAATATGAGTTACCGTATTCAAAGATGTGAAAAAACCATCGAAAGAGAATTAGCTAATATTCTCTTAAATGAAAGTCACAATGAATTATTAAAATTTGTCTCTATTACGAAAGTAAGTGTCAATAAAGATTTCTCTTATGCTGTAGTATGGTATACAGTATTTGGTAATGAGAATGAAAAGATTGCAACCTCTAAAGCCTTAAATGATGCTAAAGGATATTTAAGAAGTGAACTTGCTCATCGTATTGATTTAAGAAAAACCCCTGAACTTCGATTTAAATATGATGAATCAATCGAATATGGAAAGAAAATAGAAGATATTTTAGAACAACTCAAGGAGAAATAATTATGCGTAAAGCCGGTATATTACTACCAATATTTAGCTTACCTAATCCCTATGGTATCGGAACCTTAGGTAAAGAAGCATATGACTTTATCGATTTTTTAGAAAAAAGTCATCAAACATATTGGCAAGTATTACCAATTGGTCCCACATCTTATGGTGATTCACCATATCAATCATTCTCTTCTTTTGCGGGGAATCCATATTTTATTGATTTTGATCTCTTAAGAGATGCTAATTTATTAAAGAATGAAGATTATAATTATTTAAGAGATGAATCAAGTTATATCGATTATTCTAAATTATATAATACGCGTTTTCGCACTTTACATATTGCCTATAATAATTTTAAAAATAAGGATCAAACAGCATTCATTAATTTTAAAAAGAATAACAAATATTGGCTCCATGATTATTGTCTCTTTATGACCATTAAAGATATTCATAATGGTTCATCATTTCTTAATTGGGAAAAAGAATTAATCAAAAGAGATAAAAAAGCTATTTTAAAAATTGAAAATGAATATCATGAACAAATTGAATTTTATGAATTCATTCAATATATCTTTGATATTCAATGGCAAAATTTAAGAAAATATGCTAATAATAAAAATATTCAAATAATTGGTGATATGCCAATTTATACTGCTCATGATTCTAGTGATGTATGGGCTCATCCAGAAATCTTTCAGTTGAATGAAGATTTAGTTCCAATTAAAGTTGCTGGATGTCCACCTGATGCCTTTAGTCCTTTGGGTCAATTATGGGGTAATCCTTTATATGACTATCATAAGATGAAAGAAAATAATTATGAATGGTGGGTTGAAAGAGCAAGAATTGCTCATCGTTTATTTGATATCACAAGAATTGATCATTTTAGAGGCTTTGAAGCATATTATACAATCCCTTATAAAGATACAGATGCGACAAGAGGCAAATGGGAAAAAGGACCAAATACTTCTTTATTTAAAATAATTGAAAAAGAAGTACCAGGAATTAAAATTATTGCGGAAAATTTAGGTTTCTTAACTCCTAATGTTGATAAGATGTTAAAGAAATTAGGATATCCCGGAATGAAGGTTCTAGAATTCAGCTATGGAAGAAATGAATTAAGTGGTAAACCATTTAATTTTGAAAAGAATAATATTATCTATCCAGGAACTCATGATAATCCACCAATTAGACAATGGTATGATGAATTGAGTATCGATGATAAGAATTATTTAAAGAATTATCTCTTCTTTAAAGAAGATTATGATTGTGGTAATGCTGTAATCAGAGATGCTTTAAGATCACAATGTGATACAGCAATTATTAGCTTTATCGATTATTTACAAAAGAATAAGGAAGCAAGAATTAATACTCCATCTACTCTAGGTGGAAACTGGATAATAAGAATTGTAGCAAATGATCTAAATGATGAATTAGCTAATTATATTAAAGAATTAACTGATTTATATTCTAGATATTAAAAATTAAAGGAGGAAATATGGATAATAATATTAAAGACCACATTAAAGCAAAATTATCATTAGTTCCTCTTGAACCTGGCTGTTATCAGATGTATAACAAAGATGGTGTTATCATTTATGTTGGTAAAGCCAAACTTTTAAAAAATCGTTTAAGTTCTTATTTTACCGGCTCTCATGATGCCAAGACTACCCAAATGGTATCAGAAGTAGTTAATTTTGAATATATAATTACTCGCTCAGAAACTGAAGCTTTTTTACTTGAATGTAATTATATTAAGAAATATCGACCACATTATAACATTATGATGATGGATGATAAAACTTATCCATATATACTCTTAACTAAAGAATTGCATCCTAAGGTCATTATGACTAGAGATACTAAAAAAGTAAGAAAGAATAATGGAAAATTATTTGGTCCTTATCCTAACGCAAAAGCTTGTAAAGATACAGTTGAAATCATTAATAAAGTCTATCCCTTCCGTAAATGTAATATAATTCCTAAAAAGAAATGCTTATATTATGATTTAGGACAATGTCTAGGTCCTTGTATCAATGATATTAAAGCAGATGATTACCTTCCATATGTAGAAAGTATCACTAAATTCTTAAATGGTTCTAATACTGAACTTGTAGACATCTTAGAAAAAAAGATGAATGAAGCTAGTGAAAGACTAGAATTTGAAAAAGCTATGGAATATCGTGATATCATCAATAGTACTAAAGCCTTAATGGAAAAACAAACAATGACTATTAATGATAATGGTAATCGTGATATCTTTGGTTATTATCATAATCAAGATAAGGTATGTATTCAAGTCTTACATATGCGTAGTGGAAGAATCATTGAAAGAAATGGGGAAGTATTTGATTTAGTCGGTGATATCGATGAATTAATATCTTCATATATCTATTCCTTCTATGATGATTTAGGTAATATCTTACCTAAAGAAATATTAATTCCTTATCTAGAAAATAAAGATATCTTAAGTGAATTATTAGATGTTAAGATTAATATTCCTGTAAGAGGAATTAAAAAGAAATTAGTTGATATCGTATGTAAGAATGCGGAAACTAATTTAGAAAATATTGATAAATTAAGATTATTAAAATTAGAAAAAACTAAAGAACCATTAAATGAATTATCAAAAATGGTTAATATTAAATATCCTAAAGTTATTGAATTATTTGATAATTCAAATATTCAAGGTACATCTGCTGTTGCGGGGATGGTTGTATATGTTGATGGCATCAAGAGTCCGAAAGATTATCGTAAATTCAACATCAAAACGGTTATTGGTGCTGATGATTTCCATTCAATGCAGGAAGTATTGAGAAGAAGATATTCGAGAGTCTTAAAAGAGAATTTACGTAAACCTAGCTTAATTATTGTCGATGGTGGTCTTCCTCAAGTCAATGCTGCAAAGATTATCTTAGATGAATTAGAGATCAAAGATATCGATTTAATCGGTCTTGAAAAAGATGATAATCACCGTACTCGCGCAATCGTTACTATTGATAAAAAAGAAATTATCTTAGATAAACATTCTAATCTCTTCTTACTCCTTGAGAGTATGCAAGATGAGGTCCATCGCTATGCGATAACCTTCTTTAAAGAGAAACATACTAAAAATACTTTTGATTCATCTCTTGATCATATTGAAGGTATTGGTAAGAAAAGAAAGATGCTTCTCTTAAAGAATTTCTCATCCCTCGAAGAGATGAAAAAAGCACCAATGGAAAAGTATCAAGCTTTAGGAATTCCTCTAAAACTTGCACAAAAGATCAAAGAAACTTTATAGAAAGAAGTGATGCGTATGCATTATATCTGGGGTATTATTCATTATTATGATGAAGAAAACCGTATAATTGGAATAAAAAAACATCACCAAATTAATTATTATATCTTAACTAGAAGCCAAGTAAAAAGATTTGGAATCTATTTACATAATGGAGTATTTGTTTATTTCTTTAGTGATGATAAATCAAAAATAAAACATGGATTTAAAGTAAATGAAGTAAAGAACTTCATTAAATTAAAAAGAACATCGACGAGAAATAATGTTACTTATTATGATATGAATCAAATTAAGGAAGGTGTTAGAAACGCTCTAAATAAGCCAGGATTTAGGCTCTATTTGGATTTAGAATTCACAATGCCTCCATATTCTCATAAACATGGAATGGATGATTTCTATTCCGAAATAATTAGCTATGGAATGTATCTAGAAGATGAAGATAATAATGTAATTGATGAATATTATGGATATGTTAAACCCCTTAATCAAATTGGCTTAAGTGATAGAACCTTAGAATTCTTAAAAGTTGATAAGAATAAAATAATTAACGCTCCTAAATTCTATAAATTTTATAATATCTTAAAAGATATTATGGTCTATTATCAACCAACAATCTATGTATGGGGAAGAAATGATATCTTAGAACTTGAAAAGAGCTATGAAAGATATAATCTAAAACCAATAACTGCTAAAGCAAATTTCATTAATTTGATGCAAGTTATGAAAACATATTATAACATTAAAGATGATATTGGCTTATATAATGCCTATAGTCTCTTTAATCATCAACCTCTTCAATCAATTCAAGATCATAACCCCTTACATGATGCACTGGCAACTCTAGAAATATATCATTTATTTATTGATCAAATAAGAAACAAATAATAAAGAAAGGAGTAATCAATGGAAACAAAGAAGAAACCAACTAATAATCAACGTAAATTAAGTAATATGAAAAAACAACCTAAGCTTAATGATGATATTAAAATCTATTCCTTAGGTGGTTTAGGTGTAATTGGTATGAATATGTATGTCGTTGAACAAAATAATGAAATTCTCATCATTGATGCGGGAATTTTATTTGCGGATGACGATATCCATGGTGTCAATTATATCATTCCTGATTTTACTTATTTAAAAGCTAATGAAGCAAAGATTATTGGTCTATTTATTACTCATGGACATGAAGACCATATTGGCGCAATCCCCTTCTTACTTGAAAAAGTAAAGATTCCTACAATTTATGCTAATGGTCTTGCTATAGGATTAATTGAAAAGAAGATGTTAGAATTTCCTAATGTCAAATATAATATTACTCCATATGAAGATGATTCCATCTATAAATTTAAGAATTTCCAAGTATCATTCTTTAGAACTAATCACTCTATTCCAGATTCATTTGGTATTGCAATCAAGACTAATCTAGGATATGTAGTATCAACTGGTGACTTTAAATTTGATTTTAGTCCCATTGGTAAAATGAGTGACTTTTATAAGATGAGTAAATTAGGTACAGAAGGAGTATTATGTCTTTTATCTGAATCAACTAATGCTAATATTCCCCAATTCTCTAGTAGTGAAAGAAAGATTGGTATTACTTTAAATAATTTATTCCATCAAATAGAAGGACGAATTATTGTTGCAACCTTTGCGTCAAACGTTTATCGTGTTCGTCAAATTATCGAATCAAGTATTGAATGTGGCCGTCAAGTAGTAGTATTTGGTCATAGTATGGAACAAACAATTGAAGTAGCTTCAAAATTAAAATATATTAATTTCCCTAAAGGTACTGTTCTTTATGCTCGTCATTTAAAGAAGATTGAATCCGATCATATCACGATTCTTTGTACAGGCTCTCAAGGAGAACCAATGGCAGCTCTATCAAGAATTGCATCAGGAACACATAAACAAATTACTTTAAAACCTAATGATACAATTATTTATTCATCAAAACCAATTCCTGGTAATGAACAATTAATCAATCGTTCAATTAATAAATTAGTTCATGCAGGTGCCCATGTTATAAGAAACAGTCCTTTAACAGATATTCATACTACTGGTCATGCATCACAAAATGAATTAAGAATGATGCTATCGTTTATGCAACCTAAATTCTTTATGCCAATACATGGTGAATATCTAATGCTAAAACGTCATGTAGAAATTGCTACTGAATTAGGAATTCCTAAAGAAAACTGTTTTGTATTAGGTAGTGGTGATGTTTTAACTATTAATCAAAAGAAACAAGCTAAGGTTATAAAACATGGAGTACCAGCTTATGATATCTATCTAGATTCAGAATTATCCGATGTTGATAGTGATATCTTAAAAGAAAGAAAGAAAATGGCTGATGATGGTCTTGTTACCGCAACACTTTTCATCAATCGCAATAAAGAATTAATCTTCTTACCAAAAATAAGTTCTAAGGGTTTCGCAACCCCTAAAGAATCAATTACTGTTAATAAGAAATTAGCAGATAAGACATCAGATATATATAAAAATCTAGTATCATCTACTAATCTTGCTAAATCAAGTTTAGAAAAACAAGTAGCTAATCAATTAAGTCAATATATCTTTGGCTATTTAAATCGTCGCCCTTTAATTGTCGTATCAATTAAAGATGTAAAGAGTCGATAAGATGAATAATTTTGATAAGAAAGTAATCTTCTTTGATGTTGATGGAACCTTAGTTAATTCTAAAACAATGAAAGTAGAACCATCAACCATTGAAATATTAAAAGAATTAAATCAAAGAGAAGATATTGATTTATATATTTCTAGTGGAAGAACTTATGCAGGATTATTTGAAATTGAAAATATCTTAAAATATTTCACTGGTTTCAATCTTGCTAATGGATCACAAATTATTGTAAATAATGATACTATTTATCTTGATCCAATTGATTCAACAATAATTAATAAATTATTAGATGAATTAGATGAAAAAAATGTATCATATGTTCTTTTAGAAAATGATTATTGCTATAAAAGATATACTAATGAAGAATTAGCTAAAGTCTTTGATAATGTAGTAAGAATTGATCACAAAAGAATAAATAATCATCAAAATCTAAAATTAGATAAGATTATTGAAGCATGGATACTAGATGAACATCCATTAATCAATGAATTAATCAAAAAATATCCAGATTTAACATTCTATAAATGGGGTAATTATGGCTGTGATTTAGTAAAAAAAGATGCCTCTAAAGGTAAAGGCATTAAAAAGATTATTGAATTATTAGGCTATGATTATTATAAGACATATGCTATAGGTGATGCTGACAATGATGTACCAATGTTAGAAAGTGTCTATTATCCTATAGCAATGGGTCAAGGTAATGACAATGTAAAAAAGGTAGCTAAATATATTACTAAACCAGTTGATGAAGATGGCTTAGCTTACGCAATAAAAAAATGGATATTATAGAAAATATTAATTAGTAGGATTAATGAAATGCGCCCCATTTCTTGGACACCTAAAAAAGGTGTATAATATAACCAAGAAAGGGGTGCTTTTCTTATGCCTAGAATTAATAGAAAATATTTACCTGAATATTGGTATCGCTTTACTGCAGGATATAGCAACAATATCAATGAAAATATAACAGTATATATTGAAGGATTAACACCATATAGTATTGAATATGTTACATCATTTGTTATTAATGATAATGATAAGAGTAATTATTTCGATTTCCCTGGTGGATTTGGTGGTATAATATATATGTATATTAATAAAAATGCAACAAATGAATTATTCTATTTTGAGGGATATAAATATTTAATTGAATAAAGAAAAGAGAATTATTATGAAAATGAATAAAATTAAAAAGAGTTTATTAATAGTATTAATATTAATAAGTATCA
>ONHH01000087.1 GCA_900317575.1 uncultured Bacillota bacterium
ACTACTGAAACATTATATAAATTAGCAGACATTCTATCTGTTAGTGTTTTTGATATTTTAGATTCAAAATAAATAAAGCCAATTTATTCAAATAAGTAGTTATATATATTTAGTAGGCAAAAAGTAATGAATGAAAAAAGATTAATTCAGATAGATAATATGTTTAATAAGAATTATAGATATTTATATTGTATAAATTTTAAATAAATAATTTAATGAGGATTATTTTATGAAAAAAGAAAAGAAAATATATAATATTTACAAAATTAATATGACAATATGTATAACAGGGATTGTTATGGGTGTAATAATGGTAATATTATCAATCCTTGCTCTTATTCTAAATGTTGCTAATTATTTTCAAGAATTTAGTCCAGAATCTGGAATGGGTACTTTGAGAATGTTCACTACCTTATCTAATTTACTAGTAGCTATTGGGGCATTTTTAATTATATCATATCAAATTGATGGATTGAGAAGAGGAGAATATCATCTTCCACACTGGATTATAGATTTATTATATGTTGGTGTTACAGGAGTTAGTATTACTTTTGTTGCGGCGATATCGATAATTAGTGTTGCTCAAGGTTTTAGTGTCGCAATGTTTAGTAGATCTAATATCTTTTTACACACAATCAATCCGATTATCGCAATGATTCTTTTCACTTATATAAATTGTGATCATCATATTAAATTTAGTAAATCATTTATTACATTGATTCCTATAACTATTTATGCTGTTGTTTATTATGTAATGGCTATTGCAATCGGAGAAGCTAATGGTGGATGGCGTGATGTTTATAAATTAAATGCTTATTTGCCTTGGCCAATTATGTATATATTATTAGCACTTGCTGCTTTTGGTATATCTAATTTATTAAGATTTCTTCATAATAAAAGACATCAGAATATAGTAGAAATAGTAAAAAATTATTATTTATATACTGATTATTTTGATAATTTATCTATAGAAGAAGCAGTCAGCAGACTTGCAAAAGATAAGATTCAACCTCTTTATCAGATTAAGATTCCAATTTCAACAATAAAATTATTAAAAGAAAGATATAATAGTGATAAATCAATTATCGAACTTTCAAAGATTTATGTAGATAATTGTGTATTAGATAGAAATAATAAATAAAATGAAGAAAAGTATTTATATTATTACATTTAGTTCTCTTATATTATTAATAAGTTTTACTTTGATTTATCTTTTTACTAATGCTAGTGTGTTTTATTCGCTTATAATAACATTTGGAACAATTAGTTATCATTTTGTAATGCGTTTATTTGTGGGATTATTAATTAATCATATAATGAAGAATAAAGCAGATTATCATAAGAAATGGTATCAATGTCATAAAGGTGAAGAAAAATTTTATCGATTTATTAGAATTAAGAAATGGAAAAAAAGAATTCGTTCTTTTGATGAATCTTTTTTTAATCCGAAAATTCATAGTTGGGATGAGATTGCTCAAGCAATGTGTCAAGCAGAAATTGTCCATGAAATTATTATGGTTTTAAGTTTTGTACCGATTATTTTTTCTATTTGGTTTGGTGAATTATTAGTATTTATAATTACATCAGTTATATCAGCATTAATTGATAGTATCTTTGTTATGCTTCAAAGATATAATCGTTCAAGAATTATTAAATTAATAAAAGAATGAGGAATATAAAGATGAAGAAAATATGTTTATTAATTTTTATTATGTTATTATTTATTACATTTAGCTGTAAAAATAAGAATAATGATGAAAATAAAGATAATAATCCAGAACAACAAACTGAAGATACTCTACCTGATGAAGGAAAAGAAGATATTCATGAATGTCGTTATTTTAAAGAAGTGATTGATGCTGATTTAAATCTTCTTAATTGTGGTGATGAATATGATGTTTATAATGAATGTAGTGAATGTGGTAAAAAGACATTTTTAAGAAAAGAAATTGTACCACATGAATTAATTACTGAAAGAGAAGAAGCTACTTGTAGTCAAGATGGTCATGAATTAATTTATTGTAAATTCTGTGATTATGTAGAATCTAATCAAATAATACCTAAAACTAATCTCCATAATTATGTTGAAGGAGTAATTGAAATGCCTAAGGGAACTACTGCTGGTAAAGTAGGAGTTTATTGCTCAATGTGTAATAAAGTCCAATCATCAAAAAATATTTATCAAAATGGTCACTTTCTTCATGGTAAATTAAGTGTTGATGGAGCGGATTTAGTTGATCAGTATGGAGAAAAATTTCAATTAGTTGGTCTCTCTACTCATGGTTTACAATGGTTTGGTAAATATGTTAATTTAGATACTTTTACAGGTATTCATAATGAATTCTTAAATAATGTCTTTAGATTATCATTATATACTTCCGAAAATGGATATTGTGAATGTAGTGCATCAAAAAAAGAACAATTATATAATACAGTTGTCAAAGGAATTGAAGCAGCTACTGCTCTTGATTGTTATGTTATTGTAGATTGGCATATGCTAGGTGCAGAGAATGAAAATGATAAGAATCCTTTATATTATCTTGATGAAGCAAAAGAATTCTTTGGTAAAATATCTAAACAATTTAAAGATTATGATAATATCTTATATGAAATAATGAATGAACCATGTGGTTCAACTACTTGGGCTGATTGTAAACAATATGCAAATGAAATTATTCCAATTATTAGAGAAAACACTGATGCGATTGTTTTAGTAGGTAATCCTAAATGGACTGCTGATCTTGAAAGTGTTATGAAGAGTCCTTTAAAAGGTTATACTAATATTATGTATACTTTCCATTTCTATGCCAATGATTCATTTAATCAAAAGAAATTAACTAATGCCTATGATGCAGGATTCCCAGTATTTGTTTCTGAACATGGAGGTATGGAAGCATCAGGTGATGGCGCAATCGATTATACTTCCGTAAAGAAATGGTATACAGAGATGGATAAAAGAAACATATCCTATGTTGCGTGGAATATTTCTAATAGTAAAGGATCAGCATCCATTATAAAATATAATGATTCAACTATGAAAGATTTTTCTGATAGTCATTTAAAAGAATGGGGAATTTATTATAAAACTGTCACTAGAGGTAGATTAGAAACGAATAATTAGGGCTTTTTTATCAATTAATTTGATTAATAAAATTATTATTGATATAATTGTTTTGTAAAAGAATAAAAATGGAGGTAGATTTTAATGGAAGAACATAATTCTTATTTTGATGGTGGTTTATTACAACTTATTGGATGGAGATTATTAGGAATAATTGTTATCGCAATTAGTCTTGGTATTTGTACTCCATGGGCAGTATGTATGGTTGAAAATTGGAAAGTTAAACATACTGTTATAGAAGGACGTCGTCTTGCGTTCGATGGTAAAGCTATTCAATTATTTGGAAATTGGATTAAATGGTTATTACTTACAATTATTACTCTTGGAATCTTTGCATTCTGGGTTGCAATTAAAATGAAGAAGTGGGTTACTAAACATACTTATTTTGCTAATTAATAATATTAAACAGATTGATTTCAATCTGTTTTTTTTAATTATTCGTTTATATTATCAATAATTTAATTAAATGAATAGAGAAAATAATAAAAATAGTGTATAATTAAATAGAATATTAAAGAGGTAAAAATATGAAAAAGATATTTATTGTTTTATTATTAATATGTTCAATCTTTATCTTTAGTTGTAAAAAAGAAGCTCCTAATGAAGAAAAAGATGATCCTCAACCAAATAATGGAACTGAAATCATTGATAATCATGAAGATGATAATAAAGATGATGAAGAGGAAGATAAAGATAAAGATCCTGTTCTTAATCCATCAATTGTTTTAAATGATGATGATTTAATTCTTTTTTTAAATGATAAACATGAATTATCTTTAACTAAGGTTGATAATCCTAGTTATTCATTTGATTATGATCATAATTATCTAAAGGTTGAAAATGATATTATTACTCCTTTAAAAGAAGGAGAAACTTCTCTTTCTTTAATTTTTAATGAAGAAATTATTAAAAAGATTAAAATTAATATTTATGAAAAACCTGATAAATTAGAGTTTATTGATTTTCCAGAGACAATTGAAGCTGGATTATCAACGAAAATTAAAATGAATAATTCTCATTTTAAGATTGATTTAGATAATCCAGATCT
>ONHH01000068.1 GCA_900317575.1 uncultured Bacillota bacterium
AAGGTAATGATACTTATTTTCTTTCAAAGATATTAAATGATCATAAATATAATCATCATCTTGATGCATATGATATTCAAGACAATGCAATTAATCATACAAAAGAAAAATGTAAAGAATTTAATTTTATTGATTATCATCTAGATAGTCATGAAAATATTAATCCCCTTAATTATGATCTCATTATTTTTAATTTAGGTTATTTACCAAAAGGTAATAAATTAATTACTACAAAAGCTGAATCAACCTTAAGAGTAGTAAAGAATATTATCGAATCAATGAAAAATAAAGATATTTTATTAATAATATCGGTCTATATAGGCCATAATGAAGGAATGAGAGAGAGTATTGAATTAGAAAAATTATTAATTAATCTAGACAAGAGCTGTTTTCAAGTCTATAAATATCAAAGTCTCAATCAAGTAAATAGCCCTTATGTCTTATCAATAAGGAAAAAACATTATGAATAAAAAAATTTTAATCGTTCTTCTCTTTTTACTTCTTGTTCTTCCAAGTTGTAAAAAGAAAGAAACTATTGATGTTCAAGATATCAATAATGAAGAAATAGCCTATAAATCAATCAGTGAAACTGATGATGGTTATGAAATAATTATTAATTATTTAAATAAATTCTATTCTTATTCTTCTTTTAAAGCTGAACAAACTGGTAATGTTACTTCTAAAGTACTTTTCTTTAATTATGAACAAGTAATTACTGCCTCAACTGAAAGAAAAGATGGAATTATTAAATATCATAATAATTCATCATCAAGTCTTGTAACAACTAATGTTACGGCTACTTTTAATAATAATATGGTTAATTGTATTGATCAAGGAGAAGAATCAAATTTAACTAAAGATGAATATCGTAAAAAATATGGTGTAACACCAGATGATGGAAGTCTTTTAGGCTTCATCATCACTAGAGATGCCATCCTTGATTTTAAAAAAGAATTATTAGAAGATGGTAATTATCAATTAATTATTAAATTAGATGGTAATTTATCCGGAACTAATAATAAAATTCAAAAAAAATATTTTGGTGATTTAAATGATTATCCTAATTATGAAGAAGTAATTATTACTTTAATTACCAATAATGATTATTTACCTATTAAATCAATTATTGATGCTAAATATCAAATATCGAAAAATGTAATTGGTAATCTAAATTGTATTGAACATTTAGAAGAATTATATAATGTAAATTAAAAAGGTTGAAACAAATAGTTTCAACCCTTATTTTTATTTAACAAATGATATGATAATTAATGAAATCTCTCTTACCGCAAAAGCTACTAAAAAGCTCATCAAGAAAATAATGATGAAATAAGCAGCTCTAATTGAACCAATTCGACCTTGTTTAAAGAATCTTTCTAAATTTAAATCCTTAACTACAATAGTTGAAATAAAACACATTGCGGTAAAGATAATAAAGAATGAGATATTAATTGATAATTCTAGATTCATTTCTTTCTCCATTTAATTATTCTAATTGTATTTAAGATACATAATAAACAAACACCAACATCCGCAAAGACACCAAGGAACATACCATATGATCCAAGAAGACCAAGAAGACCAATAATCATTACAATTATCTTCACACCTAACGCAAAAATAATATTTTCCTTTAAGACCTTCATTGTCAATTTCGCAACATCGATAACGTCATTAATTTTATCTACTTCATCATTCATTAATACCACATCTGATGTTTCAATAGCTTCATCATGACCAAAACCACCAATCGCAATTCCAACATCCGCTAAGGCTAAAGAAGGAGTATCATTGATACCATCACCGATATAGGCAACCATTTCTTTACTTTCCTTCTTATTGATTATTTCTTCTAATTTCTTTAATTTATCATCAGGTAATAATTCTGCATATACTTCATCAATACCTAATTTATCACCAACATCCTTACCAATTTCTTTCTTATCACCAGTAAGAATATAAGTCTTAACGCCCTTATTCTTTAAGCCTACAATTAAAGTTTTTGCGTTATCCTTAAGAGAATCCACAATTAGAATATTTCCTAAATATTTACCATCATAGCTACAATATACGACACTTCCAGGGCATTCTTCTTTTTCATAATCAATATGATTATCAATCATTAATTTTTCATTACCACATAAAAGAATCTTATCTTGATATTTTCCTAATAAACCATGACCAGCAAGTTCTTCAACATTATCAATTGGATATAATTCATCTTTAACAAAATCAGTTATGGCTTTTGCAATTGGATGATTAGAATTTATTTCGATGCTTGCCATTAATTTTAATAATTCATTTTCATCAATATTTTCAGCATTGATTTCTTTAATTTTAAAATCACCATTAGTTAAAGTACCAGTCTTATCAAAACAAATATGTTTAGTTTTAGCTAATACTTCTAAATAATTACCACCTTTAATTAAGATACCAAAACTTGATGCTCTGCCAATTCCTCCATAGAATGCAAGAGGAATACTGATTACTAAAGCACAAGGACATGATGATACTAAAAAGACGAAACTATTGTTTAACGCATCAACAATACTGAATTTATCAATTGCTAACCATTCAATTAAGAATACTGCTAAAGCTAAAAAGATTACAATTGGTGTATAGATAGCTGCAAATTTAGTAATAAAATTCTCAGTTTTAGATTTCTTAAGCGTTGCTTCTTTAATCATCTTATTAATCTTTGATGTAGCTGATTCCTCATCTTTTCTAATTACACGAACAGTTATCACTTTTGATAAATTAATAAATCCCGCTAATACTTCTTCTCCTTTTAAAAGATCTCGAGGTAAGCTTTCACCTGTTAATACCTTTGTATCAAAACTAGAATCATTATCAAGGATTATACCATCTAATGGTACTCTTTCACCAACTTTAACAATTATTTCGTCGCCAACTTTAACTTCTTTAGTATCAACTACTCTACCATCTTTTAGAGTTGTCTTTTCAATCTTTAAATTAGTAAGTTCAGCAATTTCTTCTCTGGAATTATTTAAAGCTAAATCTTGGAATGCTTCACCAATATTATATAGGAATATTACTAAAACTCCTTCTAAGAATTCTAAATCACCATCAAATACCTTAAAGATAACTAAATAACTTAGAACCATTGCTCCAAAAGATGCAATAAACATTAAGAAATTCTCATTAAAGATATTACCTTTAATTATCCCTTTAAAGGATTTATAAATAATTTCATAGGCTAACATGAAATAAGATATAGTATAGAAAGAAACTAATAAGATCTTTAAAACATCACTTGGATTATTTTTATTAATTAATTGAATAATAAAAGCAGCAAGTCCAAAGACTGCACCAATAATATAAATAAAACTAAATTCAAAATGATGATGCTTATGATGACGATCAGAATGATCATGATGATCATGTTCATGATGATGCTCTTCATGATCATCTTCTTCAAAAGGAACGAGACCAATATTAACGTCTGGTTCAACTTTTTTTGCATAATTATTAGCTAATTCTATTACTTCTTCTTTATTTAAATCATGATAACTAATATGAATCTCTTTATTTAAATAATCTAAAACAACTTCATCAAATTTATCAATTGACTGTAATTTATTTTCAACTTTTTTACTACAAGCAGCACAATCAATATCATCAAAATATAAAACAATCTTTTCCATAATTATTCCTCATTCAAATGTTCTAATGTCAAATTAATGATTGAACTGATATGTTCATCATCAATTGAATAGAATATTTGCTTTCCATCACGACGATATTTAACAATTCTTGCTCCTCTTAAGATTCTTAATTGATAGCTTACAGCTGTTTGACTCATCTTTACCGCTTCACTAATATCATTTACACATAATTCTTTTTTTGTTAATGCATAAATAATCTTAAGTCTTGTTGGATCAGATAGAGTTTTATAAAATTCAGTTAAGATATAAGCTAAATCTTCTTCTAATACTAATTCATTCATATCATACCTCTTATATATCAATATATACAAATATGTATAATCACACATATATTATAACATAATAAAAAATAGATGCTAGTAATATGCTTACTAACATCTAATTATCTTTATTTTCTAATTCTTCACGCTTTTTTTCTTGATCTTTTAATTGTTTTTTACCTTTTAATATCATAATGATAAAGGTGATTAAGCCTATACCTGTTATAATTCCCCATACTGTAAATAGATATGCAATATTAGGAGTACCACTTTTAACACTTTGACGATATGTAAGATAACCACCACAGGCACCAATGACAAAGACTGCGATAAAACGCCATACTTGAACTAAAACAAAATCTCTATATTTCTTTTCACCTAGAGTTTCTTTATTATCTTTCACTTGTTTCCTCCAATTTAGTAATCTTATCGATTCTTCTTTGATGACGTTCACCATTAGAAAATGGGGTTGTAAGGAAAGTTTTAATTATTTCAATAGCAGTTTGAGCATCAACATCCTTAGCTCCTAAGCATAAGATATTGGCATTATTATGTTCTCTAGTTAATTTTGCATTTTCAACATTATTTACAAGAGCTGCTCTAATACCTTTAAATTTATTAGCAGCAATTGACATACCAATTCCTGTATAACAAATCAAAATACCAAATTCAGCATTATTGCTGATGACTTCTTTAGCAACTTTTGCCGCATAATCAGGATAATCACAACTATCAGAACTATATGTACCATAATCTATAACTGTAATAGAATTAACCTCCATTATTTTAATTAATTCTCTCTTTAAAGCTAAACCAGCGTGGTCACTTCCAACCGCAACTTTCATAATATTTCTCCCTTTGTTTATAATCTTTATACTTCCTTCTCGCAGTACGCGATAACTACTATCAAATAATTCAATAACTGTAGATGATATTTTAGACATTGGTTCAATATCATCGATATAATAATCAATTAAATCACCAAATTGGGCTTTGATTTCTTCAATACTATTTAATTCTTTCTCACCACTTATATTAACACTAGTAGTTGCAAGAGGCCCAAAATGATCAATTAATTTAAGTGCAATTCTACTATTAGGCATTCTTAAACCGATTTTTTGGTTATTAAATAAATCAGCAGCATCACTATCTTTCTTCTTCTTTAGAATAACAGTTAAGGCTCCTGGCCAATATTTATTGATTAATTCTTTACTAGCAGAATCTAATTCTTCATTAAATAATTGAAGATGATCCATTTTACTAATTAAAACTGCTAATGGTTTATCAAAGCTTCTCTTCTTTAATTCATAAATCTTTTTATAAGCTTCAACATCATTATATAAACATCCAACTCCATAAACTGTATCGGTTGGAAAGACAATTATTTTATTTTTTAATATTTCTTTATCTAATTTAATAATATCTTCTAATTTCATTTTTTACCTTCAATTATGATTATTCGGTCCTGACCAGCTAAATCTTGATATGTTGATAGAGAATCATGTTTAAAATTAGATTCATTGATTAATTTAATAAGAGCATTCTTTTGATCATATCCATGTTCAAAAGCTATAATATATTCATTATTTAAATAAGGATATGCATTATTTAAGATTTGTTCATAATAATATAAACCATTATTACTAGCATAAAGAGCTAAATGTGGTTCATGTAAATAAACATCACTAGCTGTATCAGCTATTTTTGATACATATGGAGGATTAGAAACAATAATATCAAATTTTAAATCATCTAGATTCTTAAATAAATCACTATTAATTAATTTAAGATCAAGCTTGAGATTCTCCATATTATTTTTTGTAACGTTCAATGCTTTTAAACTGATATCACTAGCATAAATTGTTACATCAAATTCCCCTAAATTCTTCTTTAACGCCAGGCTAATAGCTCCAGATCCACATCCTAAATCCAGAATGCTTAATTTTTTATTCTTTGGATATTTTTGATTAATACAATTAATTAATCTTTCAACTAATTCTTCAGTTTCAAAACGAGGAATTAGAACATCTTCATTAACGATTAATTTTAATCCATAGAAATAACTATATCCTAAGATATATTGAATAGGTAAGGTAGTATCATGATATTTTATTAAATAAGGAATTAATAATTCCTTATTTTTTTGATCAATTTCTTCATCAAGAAGAATAATTAATTCACTTTTTTTCTTATTTAAGATTTCTGATGCAAGATATAATAATTCATCTTCATCATTATTTCTTTTATATGATTGTAAAAAAGCTTTTAGTTTCATATACTTACCTATTTAGAGAAAGAAAAAGACTAATAATAGTCTTATTCTTCTTCAACACTTAATTTTTTCTTTTGATCATAAGCAATTAAAGCTTCAATGATTGGATCAAGTTTTCCTTCCATTACTCGATCTAATTGTTGAATAGTAAAGCCAATACGATGATCAGTTACACGATTTTGCGGATAATTATACGTTCTTATCTTTTCGCTACGATCACCATGACCAATCTTTGATATTCTTTCAGCTCCTTCTTCTGCTTCTTTTTGCTGAAGCATATAATCATATAAACGAGCTCTTAAAATCTTTAAAGCACTGGCTTTATTTTCATGTTGACTCTTTTCATCTTGACAACTAACAACAATACCTGTTGGAATATGGGTTACACGAATAGCTGATTTAGTTGTATTTACACATTGTCCACCAGGACCAGATGCACAGAAAATATCAATTCTGACATCATTCATATCTAATTCAACTTCTAATTCTTCAGCTTCGGGCATTACAAGAACAGTTGCGGTTGAAGTATGAATTCTTCCAGCAGATTCAGTAACCGGTACTCTTTGAACACGATGGCTTCCTGATTCATATTTTAAATATGAATACACATTATCACCTTTAATCATGCAACCAATATAGCTAAATCCTCCAGCTTCACTTGGTTCACTACCCATCACTTCAATCTTCCAACCTCTGCTTTCAGCATATTTAGAATACATTCTAAATAAGTCACCCGCAAAGATATTACCTTCATCACCGCCAGCAGCTCCTCTAATTTCCATAATAACGTTCTTTTCATCATTAGGATCTTTAGGAATAAGAAGAATTTTTAAATCTTCTTCTACTTGTTCTTTTTTTGCAATACTTTCTTCGAGTTCGATCGTAGCCATTTCCCTTAATTCTTGATCACTATCCTTAGTCATCTCTTTTAAATCGGCTATGTCAGATTCTAATTGTTTTAATTCTTGATATTTATTAACGATTGGTTCTAAATTTCTTTGTTCCTTAGATAAATCAGTTAGTTTTTTAATATCACTTACTATATTAGGATCTTGTAGCATATCAGCTATTTGCTTATATCTGTCGCAAATAAATTCTATACGATCAATCATAGTAAACTCCTATTTATTTTTTCATTTTTATTTTGTTGATATATTATCCTTAGTAATTGTTCTCATTCCTGAATTTCTTCTCTTAGTTTTTCCAGTAGGTTTACGATATGTTTCAAGTTCGATATAACGACAACGAGCTGGATAGAAATGATAATCAAAATGAGTTGTTTGACCTTGACGGTTCTTTGCGATATAGATAATTTCTTCTATCATATCTTCTTTTGGCTTATTTTGAATACCTAATTCTTTATTAGCTGCTTCATTTAATTGATCAGCTGTATCCATATCTTCTACATCACTACGCTTATAAATGAACATTACCATATCAGCATCTTGTTCGATACTACCAGATTCTCTTAAGTCAGATAAGTTAGGTTCTTTATCTTCACGGCTTTCAATTGAACGTGATAATTGACTTAATGCGATAATTGGTACATCAAGTTCTTTAGCAAGACTCTTTAATTGACGAGAAATCATTGATACTTCTTCTTGACGATTACCTCTTGCGTTAGCAGTAATTAATTGTAAGTAGTCAATTATTACACAATCTAATTGATCTTTTTGTTTCAATTGACGGCATTTTGTACGAATATCACTAATTTTAGATGAAGCATTAGCATCAAAGTGAATATTAACTTTATCTAAATCTTGTTTTGCAAGATTCAATAAGATTAATTCATCACTCGATAAATTACCACTACGAATCTTACTAATACTGATATTAGCAACATAAGCATAAATACGATGCATTAATTGTTCAATACTCATTTCTAGAGTGAAGAAAGCAACATGTGCATTATGATTTAATTTAGATGACGCAATATTCATTGCCAGATTGATTGCATAACTCGATTTACCAACTGATGGACGAGCTGCAAGAATAACTAAATCACCTTTTTGGAAGCCAAGCGTTACTTTATTTAAAGAATTATAACCTGTATCAAGACCAGTAATAGAAGTATCACGACCAATGATGGATGTAATCTTATTTAAAGTTTCAGTTGCTGCTTCACTAATAGTGATAAACTCAGATGTTTGACGACGCTTTAAGATTTCATTAACCTTTGCTTCAGTTTCATCTAATAATTCATCAAATTCATAACGATGATTTAAAATATCATCAGATAAATTTTGAAGAGTATTCAATAATCGTCTTTCAATAGCTTTTTCTTCAACGATATCAATATAATTGTGAACAGCTGAAGTCGACGCAACAGTATCAATTACTTCTGGTAAATATAATTTCATTCCTTCAATATCAGCATAATTTTGATGTTGAAGTTCATCTAATATTTCTAAAATACCAATTGGACGATTAGCTTTCCTTAAATTAACCATTGATCTAAAGATATAAGCATTCTTTTGATCATAGAAATCTTCTTCGTATATTTTTCCATAAATACTATCATAAATAGTATTATCAATAATAACTGAACCTAATACATACATTTCAGCATCAGTATTAAATGGAACCGAACGATTATAATTAACTTCTTTTACTTGACGACGATTATTTTCCATAGAATCCTCTTTCTATTTATTCTTTTTCTCTAAGACAAAAGTGATAGTTGCGGTAACTTGTTTATGCAATTGAACCTTTGCTTGATAAGTACCTAAAGCTGTAGCTAATAAATCAAAAGTAATTTTACGCTTATCAACTTTAATATTTAAACATTCTTCTAAATTTTCCGCAATAATTTTGGTAGTAATACTTCCTAAAACTTTTCCATCTTGATTAGTATTAACATAAATTTTAACAACATTAGCTTCAATTACTTTCTTTAATTCCTTCATTTCTTCTAAATGTTGGGCTTCAAGTCTTGCTTCTTCAGCTTTCTTTGCTTCAAGAGCCGCAAGATTTTGTGGAGTAGCCATAACTGCTTGATTATTACGGATTATAAAATTAGCATATCCATTAGGGAAATCTTTAATTTCATCTTTAAAGCCTTTACCCTTAATATCTTGAGTTAATATTACCTTCATACTATCCTCCCGTTACTATTTTTCAATAATGTATAAGATTACCTTGGCTTCAATATTCTTATCAATATTGACAATAATTTCATAACTACCTAATTTATCGATTTCTTGATCGATAATAATCTTTTTACGATCAATAGTTGTTCCTGCTACTTTATCAATTTCAGGACCAATTATTTTTGTATTAATGCTGGTTAATAAATTACCATTTTCTCCTACTTTAACATAGATTTTAATTGGATTAGCTTCAAGCTTTGCTTTAATGTCTTTAGCTTGTTGCTTTTCAATTTCTTCAGCAGCTGCTTTTTCTTGTTTTTCTTCTTCAAAGATACGAATATTATCAGTTGATGCGAGAACTGCATGACTTCCTTCAATATATTCATTAGCAGTATGGGTTGGAAGTTCAATAATTTCACCCTTCTTACCAATAGCTTTAATATCTTCTAGAAGTAAAATCTTAGTCTTTGCGGCAACAACTAATACTTGATCAATAGCACTCTTAACTCTTAATACCGCATCATCCATCGCAACATTTTCCATAACGGCAGCTGCAGCTGTTAAGTGTCCACCACCACCAAGCTTTTCAACAATTACTTGACAGTTAACATCACCTAATGATCTAGCAGATAATTTAATCTTATCTTTTGTAATATAACCAAGGGTTACCGCAAGCTTAATACCAGTAATGGTTAAAGCTTCATCACTAACTTTCGATATTAATTCACTAGATACATCACGATATTCTTTTTGAGCAATGATACCAACTATATCTTTATATACTTCAAGATTAGATAACAATTTATTTCTTAAAATCTTTTCATCTTTGCTTTCTTTTAAATATTCCTTAACTGCACCAACATTTGCTTGATAACGATTCAAGATTGACGCAACTTCAAAAGTCGTTGATGTTGTACGATAAGTGAAATTATTAGTATCTACTACTAGACCTAACATCATCCATGTTGCTTCAGACGATGAAATAACTAATTCAGCTTCACTAAATTCTAATAAGGTAAAGATTAATTCGACACATGATGATGCAGCTGGATCTGAATAATAGAATTTAGCATTATTAATCGTACCTGATTCATTCTTACGATGATGATCAATAATACCAATATTCTTAAATGTTGACATTCTTCCTTTTAAAGAATCAAATAATTGAGCTTCTGCTTGGAAATCAACAGCTAAAAATAAGGTATTAGCATCAGCTTTTTGTAAAGCCTCTTCCGGTGTAATGATATGTTTAAGAATCGTTTCATGTTGTAATTTAATATCACTATAAACTCTTTTAACAGTATCATCAATACTTTCTTCATCAAGGATGATATAAGATTCTTTACCTAAAGCTTGTACTAAATTATAAATAATTAAGGCAGACGCAAAAGCATCAGCATCTTGACGTTTATGACCAATACTAAAGACTTTCGATGATTTAAGAATTAATGATTCTAATTCTTGATACTTATAACGGATTTCAACTTTACTTTCTTTTCTGATTGGATCTGTTTTAGCACCAAATGCATGATTAACACCATTTAATCTAATCATTACTTGGTCACCACCACGGCTTAACGCAAGTTCTAGCATATCTTGAGCTAAATTAGTAAGTTCAACAATACTAATATTTCTTTCACACGCAATACCCATACTTAAAGTAATATGGAAAGCTTTAGTAGTCTTAAGTACTAATTTAATATTATCAAGAATATCAAATTTTTCTAACATCATCTTTTCAAGATTTTCTAATGTACACATTAAAATATATCTTGAATCAGATAATGCTTGAACATAACCATTAAATTTTTCAGCCCATAGAATGATATTAGATAGAATAGCAGCTTTACAGTCACTCTTTGATTGTACATCAAGGTCAGCAATACTTTCTTCTAGATTATCAATATTGATAAAGCCAAAAGCAAGAGTAGAATTATGATATAAATCTTTAGTATTCTTTTCTTCAGTGATATTTCTTAAATAAATGATTTTATCATTCTTTAATATTTCAATACTATAAATTTGATCAAATATTTCTCTTGTTACAAGATATTTATCTTCATTAACCTTTCCAGCATTTAATAATTCTTCATATAAAATACCATTAGCTATTTCTTCAATGCTCTTATCTTTTAAATCAGACATTGTAGCTTCTTGTGCAAAAGTATTAGACCATACTACTTGATGATTATTATCAATAATTAATACACCAATTGGTAATTTATTAAATGCGGTTTCACCTGCACCCTTAACTTTATAAGAAATAGTATTCCATAGATTTAATCTATTTTCTAATTTCTTAACATAGCTAGCATTTCTTTTACTAGGAAATTGAAAAATAATTAAGAAGATTATGAATAATAATCCTCCACATAAACCATAAAATTCAATAGTTAGTAAGGTTGCATTATTAACAATGGCATCATATACATGATAACAAATGGTTGAGCCAAGAATTAATAATAATATTAATAATAAAATTATGATGAGTTTGCTATTTTTTTTCATAATTTTTCCTTTCATAGTTTATATTATTATAGCATATTTCTAACTATTTTTCAATTTTATAACTTATATTATAAGAAAATCTAAATACATAATTATTTTATGAATATAAAACAACAAAAAAGGTGATAAAATTTTATCACCTTTTATTGATTTAATTAGATAATTTCAAATCCTTCAATTTGTAATGATTCTTGTTTTCTAGTACCATTGAATTTGAAATATGATTCTACTAATGTAGCAAGAGTAATCTTTTCAGTCTTATCTCCTACTTTAACAGTTACTTCATAAGTTACTGAATGAGCATCAGCATTTTGTACAAGTAAACCATTCTTACGGAGAATACCATCACCACTTACAACTGCAGCTGAAATTTCAGCATCTTTATAAGTAGTTAATAATTCATATTCTGCTTTAACCATATCCATGAATTCATACCATAATTTCATATCTCTTTCTAGGAATGGTTGAGGACAATCTTTACCAGAGAAGAAATGGTGACCTACAACACGATCAAAGCCTAAATTGTATTTAACAAGTAAGCTTGCAACAAGTTGAGCAGTTACATGCCATGTATGTTCTAGATCTGAACCCTTATCTACACATGATTCAATACCAATTGAGTTCTTATTACCACCACAAGTACAGATAGCTCTTGGACTTCTTTGAGTTCCCCAATGAGTTCTTGCGATATAATATTTACCATCAACTACTTTAGCACGAATACCATATTGGTTAAATACACTATATTGTTTACCTTCAACAGTTAATACATTACCATTTACTGTATATCCATCTGGTGGAGTAGGAATACTAATTGAAGTTTCACGGCCATTAATTGTATATTTATTATTGCTAGAAATAGAAATTAATGGAGTTGCAGGATCACCTGCTTCAACATTTAATGATGCATCATCCCAAACACAATCATCTTTATTAGTTGCATGCCATCCACCATATAATTCATTTAATCCAGCAAAGGCATAATATGCATCAGCATTATAACCAGATGATTGACCAGTTAAATCAGTTAGATTTGTACGACCTGTAACAAAGTGAATTGATGCTTGATAAGATAATTCATTGAAATAATCGCAGTTATTATCAGCATCAGCTGAATATTTCATGTTACCAGTATAGTGAACAGTAATAAATTCAACTGAACTCATCTTACCATAGTTCTTAGTTCCTTCTGGTAATTGGTCATAATAACGTCTATCAACTTTGAATTTATCAAAGATTAAGTTGTTAACACCACCTACTACATCATAATAATATTCAGGATTTCCATCACCAATACCTAAATCATAAGTAGTCTGAGCATTAGAATGATGATTGTCAATAACAAATTTTAAAGCATCACTTAGTTCTGTAGGAAGAACAGTAACGAAGAAATCAAATGTGAAACTACCATTTGTTGAAACTGTTGCTCTAATAGTTGCAACACCAGCACTCTTACCAGTAACAACACCATTAGCATCAATAGTTGCAATATCAGTATTTAAACTTTCCCATGTAACATCTTTACGATTTTGAGCCTTATCAACATATGCGGCATTTAATTTAATTGTATCATCAATATCAACATAGCTATTTGTTTCATATGATACATCAAAATAATTACCATTCCATACACTAATTGTTAATACAGATTCATATTCAGCATTACTTTCAAGTCTAATTCTAATCTTAGCTTCACCTACTGATTTAGCCTTAACTAAACCACCTTCAGTAACATTAACAATTTCTGGAGTTAATACATAGAATTGAACATTCTTATTAACTGCATCATTTGGAGTAACTACCCATGTTAATTGAAGAGTTGAATATAATTTCATACCATCTTCAGGTACATTAGTGAATTCAATATTTTCAGCTATTGTTTCATGTTCCCAAATTGCTTTTAATTCAATTTCTCCTTCTTGAGTTGTAGAAATTGAAGTTACAACATTACCTTCTGCATCTTCCCAATGTACGAAGACATATTCACTACGAACTGGAGTAGGAAGACTTGCAACACCTTCACCCTTTTTATAAGTAGCAGGACCAGTATTTTCTGATTTAGCAGGACCAGCAGCAGTAATTACATTTGATACATCTGGATCAGCATAATTTTGACTGATAGGGCCAAGATATGCATCTTTATGTTGAGTACTTGTAAAGTAACCATTTAAGTTAGCTAAATAGAATCCTTTAGTAGAACCATCATCCCAGTTAGCATTAGATGCTTTCCAGCTATCTTCAGCTTTAGCAAGAGTCCAAATAGCATCAAGTAACCATGTCCACTTAGTACGATATGATTCTCTCTTCATCATATCAGCAAACCAGCTTGATTCAATATTAGCACAGTCAAGATCAGCTGCCGCAACACTACGACCACATGATTCATTGAAATCAGCCATGAATAATTCACCGATTTCAGCTGGAGTATAATGAATTACTTCCCAACTACCACCGTCTAGATCATAAGAAATTGGATATACACCATCTGGATATACAATAACTTCTTTCCAATTAGCATATACAGTTAAATTAGAACTACCAACGATTTCAGTAATATATTCAGTAGAATCTTTCTCTAAACTCCATCCTAAGAATTTATAACCATCTTTAGTTGGTTTGCCAAGTTGTAATGTCTTTCCATGTTCAACAGTATTAGCACCAGTATAAGTACCACCATCTAGATTGAAAGTAATTGTATATTTCTTTAATGCATAAATAGCATATACAGTCATATCGGATATTACATTCTTTAATTCAGATACAATCTTTAATTCTAATGTTAGAGACCATCCACGGAATGTATAACCAGTAATACTAGGTGCAGTACCTAATTTAAAGTTCTTACCATGTTCAACAGTATCAGCTTTCTTACTAAATTCTTCAATATTTGATGCGTATGTAATTGTATGACTTAAAGGTTTGTATAATGCATAAACAGTTACATCATTTTCTACATTACTTAATTCAGTAATAAATGTAGAATTTAAAGAATCAGTTAAGCTCCAGCCAACAAATTCATAACCATCAATACTAGGAGCAGTACCTAAAGCTTTAGTTTCTCCTGGTTTAATAGTTTCACTAGCTTTAGAGAAACCAGCAGTACTTGATGAATAAGTAATATTATATACTCTGTTATCAACTACTTCTACACTTAATGTTAAATCTTTCTTAGTTTTTGCTTCATCATTGCATTCAACACTAATTTTAACATTAGTCTTACCAGCTTTTAAAGCAGTAACAGTTCCATCATTTACACTAACAATTGTTGGATCTTCAATTGTATAAGTAAATGAACCAGTTGCATTCTTAACCTCTACTTTAACTTGATATGTTTCACCTAAATTAAGCTTAACACTCTTTTCAAGTAAATTGATTTCCGCAACAACTGGATTTTCTTTTTCATTTCCACCTTCATCTCCACCTGTATCTTTTCTCTTGCAGGAATTAGCCGCAAAAATTAGACAGATAAAGAGAAAAATAAATAAAATTTTTTTCATAAGCTCATTCCTTTCGCATTTATATTTTATCACAAATATAAATGACATTCAAGAACATTTATAAGGCAATTTCCTTAAAGTGTACTTAAACTATTTATCATTAATAATTATTTTTTAATTAATTTTCTAATTTTTTCATTTTTTTATTAAATTTACTTATTTATTATTTCCTATAAAATATACTTATATAGTCCTGTAAACAGTCTTATCTATAAGCATATAAATAAGCCATGAATAGTATTCATGGCTCTTCATTTATTAATGTTTTTTCTTATATAAATATCCTACAAAACTAATGATAAACATTATTGCAATTAAATCCATAATGCTTTTCTTCTTACAAGATTTCTTATTATTTGAAGCTGGTTCTATAGGATTAGGTTCAATTACTATTTCTTCTATTTTTTCAATGGTTACTTTAACAATCAAATCACTTTTAATATTATTAAAATCCTGATCCCAACCAATAAATTTATATCCAGATGGAGCTACATAATCAGGAGGAGTTGCGTTAGAAGATTCTATTACTTCTTCCTTCTTTAATTCATTACCATCAGAATCGACAAATGTAACAATATATTTTTTAATTATTTGATATGTTAATTTATCAGATTGATAAACAATTTCTCCATCATAATCGCGGATAATTAATTCTACTTCATGATTTCCATTATTATTTGGTAATTTAAAAGAAGTTGCAGCATCATCTACTCGTTTATATCTTTTACCATCAATATAGACATTTTTTGAGCTAACTACATTATAATTTAAATCTTCTTCCCATTCTAAATAATAATCTTCATTAATTTTATTAATCTTAATATTATTTATACTACCCCATATTACCTTATTATCAAATTCAATTTCTAATATTTTAGTACTTGAATCAATATATCTTAATTCAATAATAAAGGTATTTAATCCTTTATCTACATTATTTAAGGTAAGTGATGTTGTATTTTTAAATACTAAGCCATTATAATAAATATGTAAATTATCTTTATTATAAATCTTTAAACTCTTCAAGACTTTATGAGCATCACTCGAAAAATTAACAAAAGGAGTTGCGATATCATCAGGATTACTACTAAAAGTAAATGATGATTCAAATGCTTCTTTATCAAAATCAGTTAAATTAGTATCAATAGTTCCACTAGGAGCTCTTTTAGGTAGAATAGTAGCTGAATCAAGAATAGTTCCATCATAATTAACTAGTTTAAAATTAATACCAGTCTTTGTTACTTCAAGGACCGATGCAGCTTTAGCAGTTGTTTCACTCCATGATTTAACAATTTTATCAGTATTAGAAGTTATTGCTTTATATTCTACTCCTCTTTCTCCATCACTACTAGGTGCTACCATATAGACAGTCCCTTTAGTATTATCATTTATTATTTCTCCATCATAAATTGGAAGAGATCTCATATAAACATGACTATTACCAGAGAAGAAAATATCTACGCCATAACGATCACAAATATCATGCCAACGGTTATATCCTGCTGAATTATAAGCACCAGTTGTATTAAAGGCTTGATAATGTTGAAATAAGAAAATATATTGAGCACTATTATTTTGTAATACTTCTTCTACCCAATTCTGTTGAGCTTCAATAAATTCACTACTAGTCATTCCTAAATATTTACTAGATTCGGTTTCAGTATTGACACTAATAAATAAGGCATCACCATAATAGAAAAAATAACAAATATTTTCTTGACCACTAAAACCATTTCTTGGATTGTTATAGCAAGCATCCATAAAGCTAAATGATGAGCCATCAGAATAATTAGTGCCATTACTTGTCATCCAATCATGATTACCTAAAGTAGTAGAAAACATATAATTCTTTATCCAACTAGCTTCACTTACTTGTTTCCACCACTGGTAAGTCCCACCATGAGCAACAATATCACCTGTTGATAAGATAAAATCAATATTATTATGTTCTAAATTAATACATTCATTAATAGCTTGAGTGGCTTTAGCCAGTCTTCTTCCATCAGCATAATAGGCATGGAAATCACTAGTCCAAACAAAATTAAATTCATCCTTACCAGTTTTAAAATATCTAACATCACTAGAAATTGTGCCATCAGTAATTTTATACATATACTGAGTACCTTCATCAAGATCGGTTAAGGTAGCCTCATTTTTCATAAATTCATATGGGTGATTTAATTCATTACTAGTCGTACCATATTTAGCATTTAGTCCGGCAAAAGCCTTATTTAAAGAAGCTTTTCCATTAATAGTTACCGCATTTTCCCAATTAATATCCGATTTTTTAGTATAAATAACGGAAGTACCTGTAACATCTTTTTCCGTATGCCATACAATATTCATACTATTATTACTATTCTCAGCTGGGTTTGCGCTAATAGTAAAGAATTTTTCACTTTCGGCATGGAGATTAATTCTAAACAATGATAATAAACTAATAATTATTAATAAACTAAATATAATTTTTTTCATAAAATACCCTTCTATCTACTATTATTATAATATAATTAATAGTTTTAGTCAAGCAGCTCAATATGATAATAAAAAAAGCCTTGTATTTCTACAAGGCATATTTCTAATTATCTAAAATTATAATTATTTAATACAGTAGTTTCTCCATTTGTAGCATAGATAATACAAGCACGATATGGAGTTTTTGAATTCCAGTTAACAAATGCAAACGCAACAGTTACTTCTTGATCTTTAAAGGCATCAAAGATAGAATATTGGCTACCACTACCAGCATATAAATAAATATCTTTACCATCTATAGTACTAGATAAATAATAATTAGTTGAATGAGATCCTTCTACTTTATTAATATAGCATTTAGCTTGATATACATTAGTTGTTTGATCAACCATTACATCATTAATTAATCCTTTAATATCTTCAAAAGATAAATTAGTAATAAATGGAGATTCATCAAATGGATGATCACCAAGTAGATTAACTTCTACACTAGCATCCGCAATATAAATTTGACCAACCATTGTATCAGGCTTAGTAGTTTTATGGTTCTTAGTTCCTTTAATAATAATTTCATTACCTAAAGAAATAGTCTTAAGAGTTTCGGCATTAGTTAATACTGCAATAACACCAGTTCCATCATTTAGATAGAAACCAGTTTGATTAACAGTACCACTCATTACAATTCCTCTTACTACTACTTCAGTACCATCTTCAGCTTTAATAGCTTCTGCAACTGTAATAGAATCAGGAATATTCTTGAAATTAACAAATAATTCAATTTCTCTTTCAGCTTTAGCACCATTATAAGTAGCTTCCATCTTTACTTTAACATTAGCATTACCACTATTAATATGCATTACTAATTTTTCATTTTCATTTGCAAAGCTTACTAATTCAGTATTTAATGATTCATAGCTTACACTTACACCACTAAATGGAATGAATTCATTATCAAATGATGTTGATACTTCAAGAGCAGGATCAGAATTATATTCTTTTAAGAATTGTTTTTCTGCATAATATTCTAATGCAAATGCGGCTACATTGGCATCACTCATCTTGAATTCTTCAATTTCTTTTACCGCAATTGGAACAAAACGATATACTGTTCCCGAATTAGTACATTTACAATTTAGAGCACTTAAATATACTTCACAAATCTTACCATCAAATTGTTTTAGATATTCATAATCTTTACCATTTGCTAGAGAATAGCAATATGATCCAGTAGAGCCATCTAAATCATCAATATAATAATTAGTAAAGCCAACACCAGGTGCTTCTTTAATAATCGCATTAACTTTAAAGATATTAGTTGTAATATTATTAGTTAATGGAGTTTCAATCATCTTCTTAACTGTAGATTCTTCAATCCAAGATTTATCGAATTCATATTGTTCATCACTTGCAGAAACAAATACAGCATCTTGTAATTGAATACTACCTTGGTATCCATATGTTGTGGCAGGAGTTAATTCAGTATCAATAATATAATAAGTCTTAACACCAGCTATTTTAGCTTTTTGTCCCACTTTTACTCTACCAGATACTTCTACTCCATAAATATAAATTGATCCAGTATTATCTACTAAATAAATACCATTAGGAGTCATACCACTAGCATAAGTGAGTTTTGCGACAACACCTTCAACCATTAATTTACTACCAGCTTCACTATTTCTTGCTTCCGCAATACTAACTTGATTATATTCACTTAAATCAGTTTCACCTTGTTTAGAAACAAATCTTTGAAGCCATGATGCGCCTAATTCTGGGCTATCTTTATATGTCTTTAAATATCCATATAAATAAACAATATCACCAGTATAAGGTTTATCAGTTAATTCACTATATTTTAGAGTACCTTCACTTGAATATACACCATAAACATATAAATCAGTTGTACCATCAGTTATATACATTTCACCATATGTAGAATTTGTAATACTTTTTACAGTTCCATAAACATATTGTTTTTCACTTGTTCCTTCTTCACCAGCTTTTAAAGCCATTTCTTGAGCTTCAGTAACTGTTAAATACTTAATCTCTTCTTGTTCACCACTATGGTCATCTGGATTTTCTACATCATCATCCTTAGTAGGTTCTATTGTAGGAAATTCACATGCAGCTAAAGCTACAAATACAAATAAAAAAGTAAACAATAATAATTTTTTCACTTTCAGCACACCTCTTTTCATCTTTATTATACCACTATTAAAAACATTTATAGCAAGGATTTAGTAATAATTTTTTTATGAAAATGCTTACAAAAAAAGTAGGCACCTAAGTGTCTACTTATTCTTCTTTATTAATTAAAGTGGTTTCTCCATTAACTTTACAAATATCTTTATTGATATAAAGTTTATGGTCAGCTCTTTCAATACATTTTTCATATGAATCATTATTATCAATTAATTCATCATATCCTATTCCTACCGCAAGAATATAATCAACACTAGCATTAATACATGCATTCTTTAATGTAACTCTAATATCTTGAGTTAATTGTTTTACTTCTTCTTCATCATAAGAATGGGTAATAAGGATGAATTCATCACCACCATAGCGGCCAAGGAATAAAGGAATATTTCGGTTTTCTGTTACATCTTTTAAAGAATTCGCAAGAATAATTAAAGCTCGATCCCCTTCCGCATGACCAAACGTATCATTGATTAATTTAAAATCATTGATATCAATCATAATAACAAAGGTCTTTAAACTTTCACGATGACTATTTAAATTAATATAACGATCTAATTGTCCACGATTATTAAGGCCAGTTAATGGATCAATAGATATTTGACTTTCCATTGATTGAATATAGAATACTAGCATAAAAATTGTACAACTTAAACAGAACATTGCGGAATCATGAATAACAAAGGTTTGGATTAAACCTCCGAAAATAACTACTAAAGGGAATAATCCAATAAAGATATAAGTTCTTTTCTTCTTTTTCCTTGTCTCTTGTCCAGCTTGTTTTAAGGAATAGATAATTGATGAAACAATATAGATAAGAGGAACGACTATAAAGAAAATATAATATGGTAGTTGTAATTGTAATTCATTATTAATAAAGATATAAGGATTAATTATTAAGAGAATAATAAAAACCAAAATTGATATCATCAATGGGAAAGCAATGATTAAATTAGTAGTCTTCTTTCTCCTAGTAGATGCTTGTTTAGCAACCATTGCATAATTCAACCAAGTATAGGTGATAATGGACATTAAAATAAAATTAGATAAATTGATTAAACAAACAAAGAATAAATTAGCTTTAATTAATCCTTGTTGAATAGATGCCCAAATTATATCTGATGTAAAATATAACATGAACGCAATAATTACATTATTTAATCTAATTTGTTTTTCTTGCTTATCCATTCTTAATAAATTATTAGTCAGCATAATGCCAAAAACAACTAAACATAGAACATTTGATTCAATATAATGTAGTAAAAAACTATTCATATCTGTTCCTCACTCTATATTTTCATATAATTTGTTAATACTTAAGATTGTTTATATAATATCGATAATTAAATAAATTGTCAAGTATTTAAGTTTCTATCTTACACATTTTCTACATATTGACAAATAATTAAGCTTTAATATCTCCTCGATATAATAATGCTAAAAGAAAGGCTATTTGAATATCATTTAAGGATCCATCAATACGATATAAATATCTACCATAAAAATCAGTAATCAAATCACCTTTAACAAAATATAATATCTTACCATAAAAGTCATAAAAAGTATTATTTTGATATTTAAATAAGATTCTTCCATAAAAATCTTTTACATATTTACCATCTATTTTTAGAATTATTTCATGATAAAAAGTCTTTAAATAATTATCATCAATATAATATAACCATTGATTATAAAAATTCTTAATACAATCAGATTCAACTTTTAAAAAGATTGAACCATTCATAGCTTTAATATTTGCCATAATTATTCATCAGGATTATCAACAGTATCTGTATAAAGAATCATATTAATATTTTCATCATTGATATATTCTTTACAAATTTTAACTGTATTATATGATAAAAGATAATGATCTACTGTTGTAATAACTACTACAACATCAACTTTATAGCCCCTATCTCTAGCAATCTTCATACTAAATTCCATATTGTCCCAAGTAGTCATACTCTTATCTTCTTCAATGATAAAGTCCGGATCCATACCTCTTTTAACTAAATAATCTTTCATTAATTTAGCTTCACTAACAGTAGTATGTTCATTAGCAACTCCACCAGAAACAATTAATTTATCTAGACCAAAGTCATTCTTGTATTTAATTGCAAGTTCACATCTTTTCATTAATCTCTTGGTCATTGTACCATCATCTTTTAAACGATAGCCTAAAATAATTCCTAATTTCATAACATTTTCTCCTTTATAATAATATTATATCACAAAGAAAAGAATATTACTTTTTTAATATTAATATTATAATAAAATAACTACAACCCTAAGG
>ONHH01000089.1 GCA_900317575.1 uncultured Bacillota bacterium
GTAATATCGTAAGATATGGGGTAATGCATCGTAATACTTATATCAATTCAATGAAGGTACTAGATAATACATATCAATTTAGAAAAAGAAGAGATATCTTCTTTGCAGGGCAAATGACTGGTGTTGAAGGTTATGTTGAATCAGCATCATCAGGACTTGTTGCGGGGATAAATATGGCTAAATATTTAAATAATGAGGAATTAATTCATTTTCCTGCATCAACCGCAACCGGAGCCTTAGCTAATTATATTAGCTATGTAGAAGGAACTAATATTACATCATTTGAACCAATGAATGTTAATTTTGGAATCTTTACCCCTTTTGATGAAAGGACTTATAAGAAAGAAAGAAAAGCACTTTATGCCAAACGTGCTCTTGAAGAATTAAATAAAATCATTAATCAATTATAATATAAGGAAAGGAGGTTATTATGGCTTTAAAGAAAACAGTGAGACCACAAACTAAAAAGGCAGTTAGAGTAAATAATGATAATTCTAAAACTACTTTAAGTAAGGATCTATCAACTGACGCAATTATGAAATATGAAAGATATTTAACATCAGAACGCAATTATTCTAGTTATACTGTTCAAAGCTATATCAGCGATATCAATGAATTTCGATCATTATTAGAAGATGAAATGATGGGGAATCTCCTCAGCGCAAAAGCTACTAACGCAAGAAATTATATGACTCGTTTATTTAATAACGACTTTAAAAAGAAGAGTATTGCTAGAAAATTATCAAGCCTAAAAACCTTCTATCGCTTCTTAGTAACTGAAGGGATGATTAATGAAAATCCTTTTGAAATGATTGAATCACCAAAAGTAGAAAAGACCCTTCCAAGTTTCTTATATAAAGATGAAATTGAAAAGATCTTTAATTCTATTGATACTACTGATGCAATAGGAAAAAGAAACCTTGCGATAATGGAAATATTATATGGATCTGGTCTGAGAGTATCAGAACTTGTTAGTTTAAAAGAGAGTAATTTAGATTATTCAAATATGTTAATTAAGGTTCATGGAAAAGGTAATAAAGAACGCTTTGTACCTATGAATTCTCGTACTGTTCAAGCTATAAGAAGTTATTTATTAATTGGTAGACCAGAATTAATATTAAAGAATGAATTAGAAGCTCCAGATGTAATGTTCGTAAATCATCATGGAACAGCTTTAACAACTAGAGGTGTCAGGGTAATTCTAGATAAGATATTACTCGATGCAGCCGAAACTCATCATATTTCACCGCATACTCTTCGTCATACTTTCGCAACCCATCTTCTTGATGGCGGTGCCGATTTAAGAAGTGTTCAAGAAATGCTTGGACATTCAAATCTTTCTACAACGCAAATATATACTCATGTCTCTACAGAGCAACTCAAGAAATCAATGGAACATCATCCAAGACAAAGTGGAGTAATGGATAGGAAAATTTCAAATGGCGAATAATAGAATAATTATTGAAAAAGCTCAATCTAGTGATGTAGATGAGCTTTATTTATTGATGAGAGAATGCTTTGAAAAGCACAAAGATATTGATGAATACTCTAATCCATATTACATTACTAAAGAAAGAATCTTATTTAATATCAAATACCCATATGGTTCTTTTTTAAAAATAGTGATAGATAGTAAAATCATTGGGGGAATGTTTTATTATTTTATTGATGAATCAGTTGATAAAATTCATATTGATCATATTTTTATCAAACCAAATTATCAACATCAAGGATATGGAAAACAATTATTTAATTATCTATTTATAAATAATAAAGATGTAAAAGAATATCATTTAGATTATGTTAAAATAGATAAAGATGTAGAATTATTTTATCAAAGTCTAGGTTTTATCAAAGAATTAGTAGAAATAGATCATAATTATGAATTTGTTACTGCTTATAAAATAGTAAGTAATGGCTTATAAAATAGTATATTAGTAGAAAAAATATAAAAAAAAGAGTATAATAATTAATGGCAAAAAAATACACATAAGAAATGAATGCGTCGCCAAGTCTAGATAATTGATAAGAAAGCATATTATTTAGGGCGGTCCATTGTGATTTTCTTAGAGGCCTAAACAAAAATAAAATGGAGGAAAAAAACATGGCTGTAATTACAATGAAACAATTATTAGAAGCCGGCGTTCACTTCGGACATCATACTCGCCGTTGGAACCCTAAAATGAAAGAGTATATTTATGGAGAAAGAAATGGTGTATACATCATCGATTTACAAAAGACTGCTGATTTAATTGAAGTAGCTTATGCAAAGATGGTTGAAACTGTTCGTAACAACAATTGTAAAGTATTATTTGTTGGTACAAGAAAACAAATTCAAGACATTATCAGAGAAGAAGCATTACGTGCTGGTCAATATTATGTTGACAAGAGATGGCTTGGTGGTACAATGACTAACTTCAAGACAGTTAGAAAGAGTATCGCAAAATTATATAACTTAGAACAAATGGAAAAAGATGGTCTTTTCGAAAGCCTTCCTAAGAAAGAAGTAATTGAAAAGAAGAAGGAAATGGCAAAACTTGCGTCATACTTCAATGGTATTAGAGATATGGTAGATCTTCCTGGAGCTCTATTTGTAGTAGATCCTAAGACTGAACATATTGCAGTTCAAGAAGCAAGAAAATTACATATTCCAGTATTTGGTCTAGTTGATACTAACTGTGATCCTGATGATGTAGATTATATTATTCCTGCTAACGATGATGGTGTTAGAGCTGTTCGTCTTATCGTAGGTGTTATGGCTAATGCGGTACTTGAAGGTAATGGTCAAGCAGTAGAACCATATACTCTACCTGAAGAAGAAAAAGAAGAAAAGGTAGAACCAGCTGAAAAACCAGTTCGTCCTGCTAAAGAAAAGAAAGCACCTCGTGCAAAGAAAGAAGCAAAAGAGGCAACTGAA
>ONHH01000107.1 GCA_900317575.1 uncultured Bacillota bacterium
TAGCTGATGAAATGTTAACACTTGATTTAATTAATAAAGATTATTATCAAATAGAATATAAAGATATAGCATATGATACAATTGATGTCATGAAAGCAAATGATCACATTAAAGATGCATTTCTTCCATATACAACAGATATTAATGAATCATCAATATTATCAATGACATACTATACGTATCGAATGTTTACATCTAATGAAAGTTATCATTTAAGAAGTAGTGAACTTAAAGATAGTGATTTATTTGATTTAATGGTAGATTTAGCTGAAGGTTTTGAACATTCAATAGATGTTGAATTTGAAAAATATTTAAAATATTATGATAAATATCCTGCTTGTGTTAATTATATCAATCAAGTAAAGAATTTAGAGACAGAATTTGATTACTTTGAAATATTTAAAATGTATCTAAATTATAATTATTTTGAAGATGAAAAGTTTTTAAATAATCATGAACTTCTTGCAAAACATAATTCACATGAAGCATGGGCAAAAAAATCATTTTATCCATATTATCGATTGTTAACCTTTATTTTAGATTCTTCATGGGTAGATTATGAAATAAATGAAGATAATTATCTCTGGTTTTATTTTAGTTTAGAACCAAAAGAAAGAATATTATATTTATTAAATACTGCTGATTCTCTAATTAAAGAATATAGAAAAAATATAAAAGTGTAGAAAAAATGCTGAAAGATATTCTTTCAGCATTTTATTTTTTATTGATAATTGTATCTTTGACCATAGAAAAGATATTGCTTTTAGTACTATGGGTTCTTGTAACTAAGGTAATATTTCTTTTTGGAGCTTTTTCTAGTAAATCAATGATAAAACATTTTTCATCTTTGATAGCTTCAAGTGCCATTTCTTTAGGAATAAAAGCTAATCCATAATTCTTTTCAACCATTGGTGTTATCACACCAACACTATCAGTTTCATATTCAGGGTGGAATATTATATTATATTTAGCTGCGAAGCTATCGATATGGACTCTAAATTGATTATCTTTTGAAAGAAGAATTAAAGGATAATTAATTAGGTCTTTTATAGATAGGGGACTATTGATTTTATTTTTATAATTATTCCCAGCGATAATAACATCTTCAATTTTTTTAATTTGATAAAGTTCTAGATCTTGCTCAATTTTAAATGGAGTTGTCACGAAAGCAAAATCAATCTTACCCTTATCAACCATATCTAAGATTTTAGTTGTTGAACCAGTATAGATTTGATAATGAATATTAGGGAATTGTCCTTGTAAACTCTTTACTAAATCAAATACATAGCATTCAAGAGAGGTAAGGGTTGCGCCAATATAGATATCTGCATCAACAGCTTTACTAAAATTTTGAATATCTTTTTCAATTCGTGATAATTGATTGAAAGGTATTTCAATCATTTGATATAATCTTTCTCCTTCTTTAGTTAGCATTACTCCACTCTTAGTTCTTAAAAAAAGTTTGGTTGAAAGCTCAGCTTCAAGGCTAGAAATAATTCTTGAAATAGCTGGTTGGGATGTATATAATTCTTTTGCAGCTTTTGAGAAATTGTGATATTCACATACTAAATAAAACACTTTTAAATATTCATAATTCATAGATTACTCCAGATATAACAAATTGATATAACATTATATCATTTTATTTGTTTACATTATATAATAAAAATGTTATAATGTAAATGAAAACGCTTGTCAATTTTTTAGGAGGTTAGTAAATGAAGTATTTATCTAAAATATTGATAGTATTTCTCTTAATTAGTATTTTAATTACCACATCATGTGGTACTAAAGATGAAGATAAACATAATAATTATGATGATGTTACTTATGATATATCTATTAATCAAGATAATTCATTAACTGCACATTTACTTAAGGTTGGTAATGAATATACTTTAACAATTAATGGAACAGGTAAAGGAAAATCTTTTAATAAAAAAGAAGAAGTTCCTTGGAATCCAGTTGTTAAAAAAATAACTCAAGTCTTCATTAATGATGGTATAACTAGTATTGGTGATTATTATTTTTCCTCAATTGCTTTAAAACAAATTATTTTACCAAAGAGTGTTAGACGAATTGAAGATAATTCTTTTAATAGTATTACTGAATTATATTCATATAATACAGAAGTTGATAACGCAAAATATAATAATATTTATTATTATAGTGAAAATGAACCAACTACTAATGGTAATTATTTCCATGTTGTTAATGATCAAATTGTATTATGGAAGATAATTAAATTATTATTTATTGGTAATAGTTTTACTTATCGACCAGGAACAACTGATAATCCATTTATTCCATATGCTTTTATGGAACTTGGAAAGAAAGCAGGTCTTAATTTACAAGTAGATTCTGTAGTAATGGGATCTTATACCTTAGCTAAATTTATTAATCCTAGTGATTCAATGGGTGCAATTGTTAATCAAAAATTAGATGATAATAATGATTATGATTATATTATTCTTCAAGAGCAATCAACTACACCAATTAATTCATATAATGGTTTTGAAACAGCTGTTGGTAAATTTGTTACGAAAGTAAAAGAAACCCAAGATCATGCGAAAATAATATTATATGAAACATGGGGATCACCTGGAGGCTTATCTTCAGCTAATTGTAAAACCATTGAAGAAATGGAAGATAAATTGAGAAAAGCTTATGCTGATTGTGGTGATAAATATAATTTACAAGTTAATTATGTAGGTAAAGGCTTCACTCATGTCTATAAGAATTATCCAGATATCAATTTATATGATGCAGATGAAAGACATCCATCATATGAAGGAGCATATTTATCGAGCTGTATTCATTTAATATCTATCTTTGGTTTAGATATCACCAATGTTGATTTTAAATATTCATTAGGTGATAAAGCATCTCTATTAAGAAGAATAGCAATGGATGTATGTCATGATACTACAATATATACTAATTCAAGTACTGAACCGGAAATAGATATTGATGAAGTAATTGAAAATCCCGTTATTAAAATTGCGTGGTATGCAAAAACTGCTACTAGTGGATTGAATGAAACAATTATTAAAAAATTAAAAGCTGGTATTATTGAATATTTAAAGAAGAATAATATCGCAAATAGCGATAAAGTGTATTTGAAAAGCTACAGTGGAAATGTAGAAAGTAGCTGTGGTGCCATTCTAATGGATGGCGATGTTGATGTAATGGTTGGATGGAAATCCAACGTTGATACCGTGGGTTATATTGATTATCTTCAAGCCTATCCTGGTAATGATTCAAGTGAACCTGGTATCAAAATGGGGAATGTTGAAGGTCGCTGGATTCATTTATTGAGAAATAATGAAGTAGCGCGATTAGTTTTTAATTATTTAAAAACTAGTGAGGGGCAAGCTTTATTTAGTTAATAAAAAATTTTCATATGGAGGTTAAAAATGAAAATTAAAAATTTATTATTATTCTTAGTTTTAGCACTATTTATGATTGGTGCTGTTGCGTGTGACGACGACAAAGAACCAGCAGATGATCAACCTGTTGATGAAAAAACTGTTTATACAGTTATCTTTGAAGTTGATGGTGCTCGTCATGCTACTGCAAAAGTAGAAGCTGGTCAAACCATTAAAGATGAAATTGCTGATCCAGTAAAAGAAAATCATTTATTTGTTTCTTGGATGGATGGCGAAACAGCTGTTGATCTTGCATCATACAAGGTAACAAAGAATGTTACTTTAACTGCTAAATTTGAAATGATTGATCATTCAGATTTAAATGTTAATATGACAAAAGAACCAGGTACAGCATACTATCTTGTAATTGGTTGGTGGGAATGTACTGATGTTAAAGATGATGGTTCTCCTAAATATACAAGTTATTTAACTGAACCACTTGTTCAATTATTCTATTACAATCTAAATCTATATCTAAAAGCTTGTGGAGCAAGTAATGATGATTTAGCTAAAGTAAGCTTCAGAAATTATTCTAGTAAAGATGTAGCAGCTATGGTAGCAGGCGTTAAAGCTGATGCAGATTGCGAAATCTTAATCGGTGTTGGTAACAATGTTAACTCATCTGGTAATTTAACACTTCTTGGTGGTAATGATGGTAAATGTGATGTTACAATGGGTACTACTCCAACTACAAGAAAAGTAGCAGTTCTAGATGGCGCTGGTGAAGTTGCACAAAATGTATATGAATGGATTAAACATACTCAAGAAGGTAAAGATGCATTCAATAAACATTTAAATCCAGATACATTAGAAAAATATGTAGAAGTAATCAACCTAACTGTTACAGTTCATGGTGATACTGATGCTGTTACTGAATTACATGATCGTGAAACTTTAATCAATTTACCTACTATTACTGTTCCAACTGGTAAAGCATTTGCTGGTTTTGCGACAAGTGAAAATGCTGAAGAAGCTCAATTAGTTGCAAATGTTGATTCAGAATTAAAGTATGGTGATGTTGAAAAATTAGCAACAGGTGCTACTCTTGATTTATATCCAGTATTTGTTGAAAAGAATACAAGTGATAAAGTATTAATCGTTTATGTACATATGTCAGCTAGTAAATCAACATATATTACAGATGATGAATTAACTCTATTAGAAGCTAATTTCAAAGCTACTCTTGAAGAAGGAGAAAGTGTACAATTCGTTCCAATTAAAGGTGTAAACGGCGAAGGCTTTAATAAAGCTGTATTGGCTGTTATTGAAGAAGGAACAATTGTTGATATGGTTATTGGTGGTAATACTATTACTTCAACAGCTCCTGTACTAGTTGCTGAAAATTATGATGTTGCAGCTGGACATTTTGCTAAGGACTCTCGTAAATTTGGTGTTCTTACTGGTTGCAACAGTGAAGATATTGCTGCTAAATTAACTGCATTCTTATCTACACCAGTAGTTACTGAATAAAAGATTTAATAATACAATGAAAAGAATAATCTTACTTTTCCTTTTATTAGTAGTAGGATTGACAACAACATCTTGTATTGCAGGTGTTTTTGAAGAAGAAATAAAAGTCGTATTTGTATGTGATGGAGATGAAATCGGATCAGGAGTTGTTACTCAATTTAAGAATATCAAGACTCCTGAACTTGATTCAAAATATATTCCAGCTAATTATAAATTCTTTGGTTGGACAGCTTTAAATCCTAATAAGATTAAAGCAACTGATGAAAACTTTAGTGAAGAATATCTCTATACTGGAGCAATGGTTCATTGGAGTGATATCAAAGATCATATCAAAAATAAGACTGTAACTTATCAAGCATTGATGATTAATAAAGATGATATTCCAGTAGTTCATCATTATGTATCTATCGCATGGTATGATAAGGAAGCAACATCAGGCATTACTACTAAGCAAATGGAACAATTTACAACTAAACTAAAAGCATATTTAACTAGTCAAGGTGTTCCTGAATCTGAATTAAATACAATTGTTATTCGTGGATATACTGGTCAAGTTGGTCAATCATGTGGAGCTATTATGAAAGATGGTGACATTGATATTATGCTTGGATGGGGTTCTAGATCTAATGTAGTTGATACAGGTGGTATGAAAGAAGAAATGCTACTTGAATCAGTTTCATTTCAGGTTACATATAATGGAACAGTTAAGAATCGTAATATTCATCGTCTAACTGATAATGAAGCAGTATTATTAGTTATGGAATGGATGAAGGGCGAAGAATGCTCTAGCATCTTCAATTAGGAGGGCTATATGAAAAGAAAATATTTAAAATTAGCTCAAATATTTGAATATATCTTCGCATTCATCTATGCCTTTATTTGTGCTTTATTCTTCTCAGTTAGTGAAAAGATTTATATCGTATTCTTAATTCTTGTACCATTATCATTGATGATGGGTTTATATCAAGAAGGTATTAAATATCGTTTAGAAGAAGATAGTGAATTTACTGCAAAAGATAAGATCGCTCAAATTGTAATAACAATATTATCTATCATTTCTTGTCCTAGTATTATCTTTAATATTTTGGCTTTATTATCTAATAAAGAAGATAACAAAGAACTTAAACCAAGAGAAGAAAAAGAACATATTGAAAAGAAATGGTATCAAAAATCATCTGTTATTACAGCTTGCGCATCATTTGTATTGATTCTATTACTTTCTTTAACTGGTTTCTTAGTTGAATCAAGTATGGGCAAAGTACAAGTTAAAGATTTTACTTTAACTAAAGCTGAAACTGATTTATATAATCGTGGTCAAGCTTTAAATGGTACTAGTTATACAATTGATGATCCAACTGTATCAGTATCTTATACTCTATATAAACCTAAAGATGCATCAGCTACTAATATTTATCCAGTAGTCTTTGTTCTTCCTGGCTTTACTAGAACTAAGGCGACAATGGCGCAATATGCGATTGAACTTTCTCGCCGTGGAGCAGTTGTCTTTACTATTGACCCAGGTTCACAAGGAGCTACTACTTATGGTGGATATGAAGCTGATGAAAATGGAGAATATATCTTAGATGAGAACGGCAATAAAACCCAAAATTCATATAGCGTAGCTAGAAGTGGTATGGGATATTTAGTGCAATATGTCTACAATAATGTTAATGATTTTGATTATATCGATCGTGATCGTTTCGGTATTGCGGGACATAGTGCTGGTGGTGGTGATGCATGTAAACTTGCGGCAGACTTTGCAGGTACAACTGATGAATCATCAATCATTAAAGCCTTATATATCTCTGGATATATTAAAACATCTGCAGCTAGTCAATTCTATAAATTAAGATGTAATACAGCTCTATCATATGCTAAATATGATGAAGGTTCATTTAGATATCAAGATGAAAATCAAGCTTATGAAGTAATTGCGTTAAGATTTATTAATGAAGTTAATAGTAAAACTGCAGGAAAAAATGGTCATTTTGATGAATTCGAAGAAGATAAAGATTATGGTGATATTAGTACTGGTACTTATCGTATTATTCATCATGAAGATATCAATCACTGTTTTGAAATGTATGATCCATTATCAATTACTAATACTATTAATTTCTTTAGAAGATGTCTTAATTTAGAAACTGATTTAGCTGATAATAAACAAGTATGGTTTGGTAAAGAATTATCTAATGGTTTAGCTCTTGCGGCAGCCTTTACATTAATTATTTCATTAGTATATATTGTAGTAGAATATGTACCATTTATGAAATCATTAAAGGTGGCAGGTGATGCAAGATTACTTGAAGAAAAGACAATCAGAGAAGAATATACATCTGATGGCTATGTAAGAATGGAACTTGGAACTAAACGTAAATATCGTAGTTTTGGTAAACGTTGTTTATTCTGGCTACCAATGATTCTTACAGCTATTATTGCATGTTTAGATTACATTCCTCTCGCAAGATTATCAATGGATCTATTCCCTGATGCAGCCGGTAATACTTATACATATTACTTCCCTGCAAGAATGATGAATGCCGTCTTCTTATGGGCTGTAATCAATGGATCTGTTGGTCTTGTTATTTGGTGTCTAACTACCTTATTAGAAAATTTATATTATACAATTGAATCAAAGATTAAAGGCTGTGAAAATCGTAGTGATTGGTCTAAATTCAAAGGCTTAAAAGTTAAACCTCTTGATTTACTTAAATCATTAGGCTTTGCGGTATTATTATTTGCAGTATTCTATGGATTATTACAATTAATGTATTTATTAACTCATCAAGATTGGCGTTTCATGCTAGTTTCAGCATCTCCTCTTCAAATGAGATTTGTTGTTACATGGTTAATTTATCTAGCTGGATTCTTTGTATTCTATATTTCTAATTCAATTAGAGTTAATCTTACTATCGCAAGAGAAGGCTATAAAGAATGGCAAGTATTATTAATATCAGCTTTAGCTAATTCTCTTGGTTTAGTATTCATTATCATTATTAATTATTTTGTATATTTTAAAACTGGTACAGTTTATTATGGATTCTATTCTAAAACTGACGCATCAGAAATGTGGTTATATATCAATATGGTATTCCCACTAATAGTTATGATGGGTATATTACCAATCTTTAATCGTCTTGTTTATAAAAAATTTGGAAATGTTTATGCAGGTGCTCTACTTTGGTGTATGATCTTTATTATGATGTCACTATCTGCATCAATATCATTCATTCCAATGTAAAAAGGAGAAATTAACTTATGGATTATCGTAAAGAATCTCTAAAGAAACATGCTGAATGGCAAGGTAAAATAGAGATTAAACCGAGAGTTGAAGTAGATACAAGGGAAAAATTATCATTAGCTTATACTCCAGGAGTAGCAGAGCCATGTCTTGCGATAAGAGATGATCAAGATAAAAGCTTTACTTTAACTAGAAGATGGAATACAGTTCCTGTTATTACTGATGGAACAGCAGTTCTTGGATTAGGAAATATTGGTCCTTTAGCTGGTATGCCAGTAATGGAAGGTAAATGTGCTCTCTTTAAGACCTTTGGTGATGTTGATGCATATCCATTATGTATTAATACTACTGATACAGAAGAAATAATTAAAACAATTAAATTATTTGCTGGATCATGGGGAGGCATTAATCTAGAAGATATTTCAGCACCTCGTTGTTTTGAAATAGAAACAAGATTAAAAGAAGAATTAGATATTCCAGTATTCCATGATGATCAACATGGAACTGCTATTGTAACTGCAGCCGCTTTACTTAATGCCTTAAAACTTGCTAATAAGAAATTAGAAGAAGTTAAAATTGTTATTAATGGAGCAGGTGCTGCTGGTATATCTATTTGTAAATACCTACTAAGCTTTGGTGCAAAACATGTTATAGTTTGTGATTTAAAAGGAATTATCTATGATGGTGCTCCATGGTTAAATGAACCACAAAAGGAAATCGCAAAATTAACTAATCAATCAAAGAAATCTGGTTTACTTAAAGATGCAATGCTAAATAGTGATGTCTTTATTGGTGTATCTGGACCTAATTGTGTAACTAAAGAAATGGTTAAATCAATGAATGATAAATCAATTCTCTTTACACTTGCTAACCCAGTTCCAGAAATCAATCCTAAGGACGCAAAAGAAGCAGGTGCATTTATTATTGGAACAGGTTCTAGTGAATACGCAAATCAAATCAATAATGTATTAGTATTCCCAGGCTTATTTAGAGGAGCATTAGATGCTAGAAGCTCAACTATTAATATTGAAATGATGAAGGCTGCATCAATTGGTATTAGTAGTTGTGTAAGTGATGAAGAATTATCACCTGATTATATTCTTCCATATGCTTATGATAAAAAAGCTCATAAAGCTGTAAGTAAAGCTGTTAAAGAAGCTGCTTATAGAACCGGAGTTAATAAAATATAAAATAAAAAATAGAGTTCTAAATATTTAGAACTCTATTTTTGTTCTTCATTTTTCTCATCATCAAATATTATTGGTGATGCATTATCAGGAATCTCATATGGATTAATTGGATTTGCTTTAGATACAAATAAGATACCATTTAAATGATCAAATTCATGATTAAAGACAACAGATAAATAGCCTTTTAATTTAATTCTTTCTTTTTTTAATTCTCTTGTTTCATAATTGTAAACATAGGATTCAATCATAGTTCTTCTGGGTCTAAAGATATAAGCATCACATTTACGATCAACTGATAAACATCCTTCTCCACCAGGTAGATATGCTAATTCATCAGAATATGATAAAATCTTGGGATTAACTAAAAATAATTCATGATCTTTATAATGCTCATCTGGGGCTATTATCGCAATCATTTTTTTTAAGACGCCAATTTGTGGTGCTGCAATGCCAACTGCAGGACGATAATCAGGATTATCAATATTTTCTTCTTTAATAGATTCTTTTACATAATCAATCATATCTCTTAAGATATTTTCATCTTCAACTGACAATGGTAAATTAACATCTATTGATTTTTCATTAAGAAGGGGATTTCCTTCTTTTAAAACATTTTTCATTGTAATCATAATCTTTACCTCATAAATATTATACACTAAATTAGTGTTTTTTTCAAGGGACAAACAAAAAAGGGTAAGTGATACTTACCCTCTTTTTTATCCTATTTATCTAATTTGTGTAATAGTTCTACTAATAATTCGTTAGTAGTTTTTTCTTCTGCTTTAATCTTATCAAGTCTTGCTTGTTCTTCAGCAGCTTCAATTTCAGCTTTTGCTTGAGCTTCTTGTTCAGCCTTTAGAGCTTCTTCATCAACAGGATTAAGTCTTGCTTCTCTAGCAGCTTTCTTTTCTTCCATTTTATTATGAACACCATTAATGATCTTAATAATTAGGAATAATACTAACGCAATAAGTAAGAAGTTGATGATTGCTTCAATAAAGTTAGACCAATTAATGAAAATACATTTTGGATTTACTGTCATTAATGGTTCATCAACAGTACCAGTATTAATTAAATATTCTTCTTTATTTAGAACAGTAATTAATAATACTTCTTTTCCATTAGTAATTAATGAAATAACGGCATTAATTAGGGGCATTAAGATATCATTAGTTAATGATGTAACAATCTTAGTAAATGCACCCGCAATGATAACGCCGACAGCCATGTCAACTACATTACCACGAGTAATGAAAGCTTTAAATTCTGCGAAAAAACCTTTTTTATCTTTCTTTGCCATAAATATCACCTCTCTCTTTATTATACCAAAAAAATAAAATATTGCCAAAAAATATACTTATAATTGAACAAAGTAAATAAAATTTGCTATAATATATTGAGGTGAGAAGATGAAAACAAAAGAAGAAAATATAAGTTTTGATATTGATTATGATTCATTTACTAAAGATGAAATCATTAAGATTATTGAATTCTTTAATCAGGTTACATTATATGTGGATGGTAAAATCAGTAGTGATTATTTCTTAGAAAGATATAATGAATATCGTAAGATTTTAAATAGTCCATCATTTGAAAAACGTTATGATAAAATGTATTTTGATCAAACAGGAATATCAATATATAAATTAATTAAGGAGATAAAGGATAATAAATAATGTGTCAAGTTAAATTACTTGACAGCGCTTTAATAATATTGTATAATATAGACAGTTAAATTAAGAAGGAGGTATACACAAATGGTTAAATTAAGATCTCAAAGATTTGGTTCAAAAAAGAATCCTTTCTATCGTATTGTAGCCACTGACTCTCGTAATCCTCGTGATGGTAGATATATTGAAATAGTTGGTACATATGATCCACTAGCTAATCCTGTAAAAGTTACTTTCGATGAAGAAAAGGTACAAAAATGGTTAGCTGTTGGTGCTAAACCTACTGATACAGTTAAGTCTTTATTAAAGAAACAAGGTTTACTTAATAAGGCTAATGAGAAGAGTGAAGAGTAGGTGATTGAAGTGGATAGCGTTAATTATGTTAATCTAGTAACGGAAATCATTAAACCTTTAGTATCTCATCCAGAAGATGTCGTAGTTAACCAAAAAGAATTTGTTGATAATAATTGTAAATTAACAGTTATTGTTAATAAAGATGATATTGGTCGTGTTATTGGCAAAAAAGGAAGAGTAGCATCATCAATTAGAACAATTGTTCATGCAGCTAGTATTAGATGCAAACAAAATGTCGAAATTGAATTTATTGACGAAGAATAACTATACTTTAAGTATAGTTTTTTTCTTTATTTGCTATTATTTAATAAATATTGTATAATATATTAAGGAGGTTAAGTCCATGGAAGTCAAAAAGTATCAAATAACAAAGATGAGTTCTGGTAAAGGACTTAATCGTATTGTTAATGAAATAAAGAAAATTGATTCAGTCTTTAACGCAACAATTGATCGAGAAACAAAGATTTTAGTTGTTGAATGTACTCCACCTGAAGAAAAATATAAATTAGATGATTATTATAAATCATTAAATAATAAAATCTTAAAAGCTATTCGTGTTTTTGAAAAGAAAGCTAATATAGAATCAATCGATGAAAAAGAAATCTATCGTCGAGTTCTCTATTTAAATGGCTTGGATTGTGCTTATTGTGGTTTAAGAGTAGAAACCTTAGCTAAACAAGAATTCAATCATCAAAGAATAGTTGTTGATTATCCTACATATCGTTTTATTATTGAAACAACTGATAAAGATTTAATTGATCATATTGAAGAAAGAGTATCGGATATTGCTCATAAGGTTGATGAAAGAATTGTTGTTCAAAGTGCTGAAAAAGGAAAACCAATTGAACAAGAAATATCAACTAAGATGAAGAAACCACAAGTAATCATTATGCTTATTGGTACCTTATTATTAATAGTAGGAATCATGATAGCATATGATTTTAAAGCAATTTTTCTTCAACGTAATTATTCACCAATTCAAGGCGCTCAAGGCTATATTGGTGCATCAATTTTAATTGCGGGTTATTTATTAGTAGGTCATCAAATAATTTTTAGATTCATTAAGAATCTTTTTAGAGGAAGAATCTTTGATGAGAATTTCTTGATGACGATTGCGTCAGTCGGAGCTATTATTACTCAACACTTCCCTGAAGCGGGATTGATTATGATTCTATATCAATTAGGTGAATTCTTACAAAATCTAGCTGTTAATAGAAGTCGTAAATCAATTCAAGAACTTCTTAGCTATGAAGTACAACTAGTTAAGGTAAGATTAGGTGAAGATATCACCGAAATTGGTGTTGAAGGAGTATTACCTGATGATGTAATTATTATCTCTAAAGGAGAAATGATTCCAGTTGATGGTATTGTATGTAAGGGTAGAACAATCCTTGATACGAAAAATATTACTGGTGAATCAAAAGCACGTCAAGTAAATGTCAATGATGAAGTATTATCAGGTAGTTTAAATTTAGGTTCTAATATTGAAATTAGAGTTACTAGAGCTTATAATAATTCGATGATGACAAGAATCTTAGATATGGTTGAGAATGCAACTATTAATAAATCAAAGAGTGAAAACTTTATTACTCGATTCTGTCGTTATTATACACCAATTGTTGTGGGAATTGCGGGGATCTTATTATTAGTAGGTATTATTGGTGGCTTCTTCCATCCTGGTTATGAAGATTATTTAAGCTTCTTTATGCATTGGTTATATGTAGCTAGTGAATATTTAATTATTTCTTGTCCATGTGCTCTTGTTATCAGTGTACCACTAGCCTTCTTCTGTGGTATTGGTGTTGCGAGTAAAAGAGGTATCTTAATTAGAGGATCTAATTTCCTTGAAGCATCAGCTAATATTGAAAATATTGTTTTTGATAAAACTGGTACCTTAACTAAAGGTAATTTCGTTATTACTAACGTTGTAACTGCACCCGGATATAAACCAGAAGAAGTAAAAAGATTATTCTTATATACTGAATATTATTCTGATCATCCAATTGGTAGAAGCTTAGTAGATGATGCAGGACGTGATGGTATCTTTACCGAAATTATTGATGATTTCCATTCCATGCTAGGTGGTGCTCGTGCAACTATTAATGGTAGTCATATCATCGTAGCTAATAGAAGACTTGCGATAAAAGAAAAATTAGTTTTCCCTGAAGTCTTTAATCCTAATCTAGTCATCTATGTCTTTAAAGAAAGAATCTTTATTGGCTATGTAGTAATCGGTGATTCGATTAGAGAAGATGCTTATCCAACCATTAATAAATTAAGAAAGAATGGTATTGATAAGGTTATTATGCTAACTGGTGATTCTAAATCCATTGCTGATAATGTAGCAAACGTTCTACAAATCGATGAAGTATATGCTGAACTTCTTCCTGATGAAAAAGTAGAATATATGGATAAAATTAAAGAATCATCTAAGCGAAAGAATAGTACAACTGCTTATGTTGGTGATGGTATTAACGATGCACCAGTCATTGCCGCGAGTGATGTTGGTATCGCAATGGGTGATACCGCAAGCGATGCAACTATTTCGATATCCGATATTGTAATTATGAGTGATGATTTAAATAAATTAAATGAACTCATGAAAATTACTAGAGCTACTAAACGTAAAGTAATCTTTAATATTGCGTTTAGTTTAGCTATTAAAGGTTTAATTGCTATTGTAGCACTACTTGCGCATAGTGAAGAAACGGAGATTTTATCTTTATGGCTAGCAATCTTCTCCGATGTTGGAGTATCGCTTCTCGCAATCCTTAATTCCTTAACCTTACTTAGATTATTTGGTAAACAAAAGAAAATCGATTTAGGAGGATCAGCAAATGACAAAGAAGTATCTTAAGGTTGGTCATATCGTTAATTCTTTTGGTTTAAAAGGAGAATTAAAAGTTGTAACTGAGAGTGATTTTATTGAAGAAAGATTTAAAAAAGGATCAAAGATCTATTTTAAATATCATAATGACTATCAACTTCATATCATCAGCTCTATGCGTTTAATCAAGAATAATCCTATGATTACTCTTGATGAAAAATATGATATCAATCAAGTATTAAATTATATTGGTCAAGATATCTATGTTGATAGTGCTGATAATCCTAAATTAAAAGATAATGAATATTTTATTGATGAATTAATTGGTAAAAAAGTCTATGATGAAGATAGTAATTTCATCGGTATTTTAAATGATATCATCATCTTACCTAGTAATGATGTTATGGAAATAAAGAAAGATAATGGCGAAATCATCTTAGCACCATTTATTAATGATTTCATCATCGATATTAAAGATGACATCATCATTAAGAAATATGAGGTGGAAAATGCGCTTTGATGTTTTAACTCTATTTCCTGATATGATAGAATCAACTATCAATGATTCCATCTTAAAAAGAGCAATTGATAAAAAGATCATTGAGGTTAATATTATTAATTTTCGAGCTTTCAGTGATAATAAACATCTAACAGTTGATGATTATGCATATAGTGGGGGAAAAGGAATGTTAATTCGTTTTGATCCCATTGTTCGAGCTTTAAAAACTATTCCTGGATATGAAAAAGCTTTAAAAATTCTAACTACTCCATCAGGAGTATTATATAATCAAGAAAGAGCTAGAAATATTTCAACTAAATATGATCATATTATCATCATCTGTGGTCATTATGAAGGAATTGACGCAAGAATCTTAAATTATGTAGATTTAGAATTATCTATTGGTGATTACATCTTAACTGGTGGGGAACTTGCAGCTTCTATTATTATTGATTCAGTATCCAGACTTATCCCTGGTGTAATCAGTGAAGGATCAACAGATATTGAAAGCTTTGAAAATAATTTATTAGAATACCCTCAATATACTCGTCCTCAGAGTTATGATGGATATGAAGTACCAGAAATCTTAATATCTGGTCATCACGCAAATATTAAAAAATGGCAGCATCGTGAGTCTTTAAAAAAGACATATCTTATGCGACCAGATTTACTTGAAAAAGCGGATTTAAGTGCGGAAGATAAATTAATAATTGAGGAAATCAAGAATGAAGAAAAATAATATTTTATTAATCTTTTTATTCTTGATAATAATATCTTGTATATCTTGTAAAAAGAATGAATTAAAAATCTATCAGCATGATGAAATCAATAATTATATTGATGAATTATATCAAACAATTAATGATTTATCTCTTAAATATGCTTGTTTTGATTTAAGAGATAAAGATATTTATGAAGAAGGTCATCTTCGTCAATTTCAGAATATTAATCAAGAACAATTAATAAATTATATCTTAGATAATTATCGTAATAATTATTATATTTATATCTTTTCTGAAAATTATTTAGAAGATGATATTCTTAAAGAATTAGCTAATTATAAGGAAGTTCATATCTTAATTGATAATTATGATGAATTAAGAGCTTTAGGTGATGAATATTTTATCTTTGATACAGGACCATATGATTGTATGTGTTAAATAATAGGTGAAGAGAATGAAAAAAGTCGGATTGTTTTTTCTTTTATTATCATTAATCATCTTTATTTCATCTTGTAATTTAATTAATAAATATGCAGGAAATGAATATAAAGTTACTTTTATGGCGGGTGAAGAAACAGTAACGACTTCTCTTGATAGTTATATTGCGGGGAAGCGTTATAAGCTTCCTCTTTTAAATGATACTAAGTCATTAAAATTTGTTGGTTGGTTTTTAAATAAAGAATTTAAAGGAACTAAACAAACAGTTATCCCAGTTAGTAGTTATGGAGATAAAACTTATTTCGCAAAATTTGATATTGTTGATTCGACTATGCTACCAGTCAATTTTGATATTGCGTTAAAGAAATTAACAATAGCTGATTATGATATCAAAAGGATAATTGATGATGAAATAATTAGAGAAAGATTAATTGTTAATAATAATACAAGGTATTATAAATTCTATAATGATTTAGATCATAAATATTATGAATATTATTTTAATAATGATAATTATGATTCTAATATCTATTATAATGAAGATGATCGATGGTATAAAATAGATCTTGATCATCCATCCTTCTTTACTTATTTTAAAAAGATCTTTTCTCTTTATCCATCTAGAGTAAGTGATATCATTGATAATTACGCATATATCAGTGATTATGTTTATGAAACAAAAGATAATTTTGGTAAAAGATATCTGGAATATTTTACTAATCTCAATACCGAAAATATGGATAAAGTAAAAATTAGATTTTATTTTAAGAATCCTAATAATATTGAAAAGATTGAATTATTCTATTATGATAAGCTTTATAAAAAAGATATTAAATATGAATTAAATATCACGACTTATGATAAATTAAAAATTGATCTACCAGAAGATATTTATAATATCTATGGAACCGAACTTAAAATTAAAGATGTTAAAAACATTACTGAAAAATCCATAGTGGAATTTAGAGGTATCATCAGTAGTAAATTCATTCTTAATGATGAATCGTATTATATGATTAATGATGAAACTGCATCGATAATTATTAAAGATCATAATGATAAATTAATTAGTGGCGATAAAATCATTGTTAAAGGAATAATGGAAAATCATCAATTTATTGAAGAACCAAATATTAGCTTAATCAGTCTTAATAATGAAATCATTAAAGAAACAGTCGATGAATTAAAAGAAATAAATGATGATAATCTATATGATATTAATTTATTGAGAGTAATTAATCATAATGATAATCAATATCTCTTAAAAGATTATAATGATGATTATATTTATTACACAACTGATAAAGAATTAATTATTAATTCATGTATTAAATTAAATAATATTATTTATTATGAAAATAAGTTAATTGACAGTATGGATACTAAGATTGATGTAATCTATAATGATGGTGATGAATTATCAATCAATTATTTGAAATTAGATAATGAAGCGCTTGATATTGATAATGGCACACAAATTGATGAAATTAAAGAATTAATTAAATGCTATAAATATTATAATAATGGGGATAAAGAATTATTAGATTCTTCATTATTTGAAATTAGTTGTGATAATTATTCTCCATTCGTTGTTGGAAAATATTATTTTAAATTGACTTATTTATCTTATCAAATTAATTTTATTATTAATGTATATGAGAATGATGATTCAATTCTACATTTTGGAACTTATAAGACCTTATATGATATTGCGGAAGAGAATGAATTAGGAGTTCCAATTAAATCAATTGGTGATGTTAATTTATTAATCGTACCAGTCCTTTTTATTGATCAAGAAGTAAGAATTGATTTAAAAAATAAAATTGAAGAAGCCTTCTTTGGCTATGATACCGGCTATGAAAGTGTCACCAGCTATTATCATAAATCATCATTTGGTAAATTAAATATTCAGGGAGATGTTGCGAAACCAATATCTTGTGATTATTCAACATCAGCTGTAGAATTAGCTTATAGTAAGAACAAAAATAGCTTAGGCTTGATGCTGCAAACACTCCTTAAACGAATGGATGATGAAATTGATTATAGTAAATATGATGGTTTATTCTTTATTTATGATGCACCATATATTAGCTATAATAATGATGAAGTATTCTGGGCTAGAACATCTAAATTTAATAAATCAATAACTTTAGATGAAAAGAATTTTGATTATTTTGCGTTTGCATCTAGTTATTATATGGATGATAAATTAAGAGATGGATCAACTATTTTCATCAATTCTACAACCTATATTCATGAAATGGGACATTTGTTAGGTCTAAGTGATTATTATGACACTTTAAAATCAACTACTGGTCGTTTAGGTGGTAGTGGTGGTGGAAATATGATGGATCAAACTATTGGTGATTTAGATCCATTTAGTAAATTATTATTAGGTTGGATTGAACCAACAATTGTTTACAATAAGACAATTGAAATGAGTCTTGCTAAATATGAAATAAAAAATGAAGCTATCTTAATTCCTAAGAAATGGGAAAAAGATATCTTCAGTGAATATTATTTAATTATTTATTATACGCCAGATAATTTAAATGAAAAAGAAAAAGGATATAGTGGTTTAATAGATGATAGTGGTATTATTATTTATCATGTAGACGCAACATTAAAACCTAATATTACTAATATCTTTGATCTTACTTTATATAATAATGATGCGACATCACCTCATAAATTATTAGATGTTATTGAAGCTGATCATAATAATTCGATTATTAATGGCGAATATTTTAATAGTAATGATCTATTTAAAGTCAATAATATTTTTGATTTTGGTACTTGGAATAATAAAGTAAAACTTAATTACCAAATCACTATTAAATCAATTGGTGATACCGCAAGAATACTTATTGAATATATATAAAAGGACTAAATTCTATTAATTTAGAATTTAGTCTTTTGTTTTGATGATTCGATAATCTTCAATAATAATTAGATGTTGCTTATATAAATTACCAATTGAACGCTTAAAGGCACTTTTTGATAATGGAAATATTTTTTGAATCTCTTCAGGTGTTGATTTATCACCTAGAGGGACAACACCAAAGCTATTCAAATAATTTAGAATCATTGCGGCATCATTTTCCATCATTGTTTCTTTTTGTTCAATTAGGGATCCATCATATTCATTATGTTTATTGATACCAACAATTGTAATATTAATCTTTTCCCCTAAATGATATTTCTTTCTCATTAAAGAATTATGAATATAAATACAAGTAAGATTATCCGTTACCGCAATTAATCCTGTTGATGTAAAATGGGTAACAATTCCATCTACCTTATCTTTAAGATGGAATTTATCTATATTAGGTAATTCTTGTTTACTTGGAATATGGGCAACCATTGATGAAGTCTTTAATCTTAAAATGATTGGCAGTTTATCCCCAATTGTTGGCCATGCTTTAAGATTTTTTGGTAATTCATCAATTGATAATAAGATATCTTTAGATATACCAATATTCATAAAAAGTCCAATTTTAGGATTAATATTTACAACTTCCGCAAAACCAATTTTATTTACAGTAACATTAGGTAATTTCATTGTTGCGGCTAATCTTTTTTTATTATCATAATATAAGAAAGCATCAATCTTATCATTTACTTTTAAGGGATGTAAGGTCTCATTAAAATGTAAGAAGAATTCTTCTTCATTACCATCTAAAGTTAAGATATAACTGATATCTGTTTCTCTTTTAACAGTAAATTGATTTATTTCACCAATTCTAGGTTGCATAATATCACCTCTTAATTATTATACCATATTTATTTAATTCTTAAATGAAAAGTGGTATAATATATATACATAAGAATAAAAAAAGAAAGGAAAGAAAAATGAAAACTCAAGCAAAGGTATTATTAATTACTGCCCAACTATTAAAATTATTTGAAGCAGTTCTAGTTTTTATTATTGGTCTTGCTTTAATAATCAATCATAGTTTTGATCGTACTATTAGTATTATTGTTGGTATTGTTTTACTTCTTACTGGTTTTGCAACTCTAGTTGCTGATTTAATTAATGAAAAGAAGGCTCTAACTACTTCAGCATCAGTTAATGCCGGAACAATTGCGTTAGGTGTATTATGCTTTATTTCTTATATTCCAGTAGAAGAATATCTTGCATTATTATTAATCGTACTTGGATCATATGCAGTTCTTGAAGCAATCCTTACTTTAATCTTCAAGAGGGGAGCTCTTAAAGCTGTTATTTATTTAGTAATTGGAGCTCTATTACTTGTAGCAGGTATCTTATTCTTAACTAATCCAGATGTAAAAGAAGTTCTATGCATTATTATTGGTGTATTATTATTATTAGTTGGACTTCTATTAATTCTTGAAACTGTTCTTGAATTAATTAAAGGATTAAAATTAGTATCAACTATTGATAAGAAATTAGTTGAAGAAGAACAAGATCCAGAAGAAGAAGTAAAAGAAGCTGTAATGGAATAATAAAAAAGCTCAAGATATCTTGATTATTCAAGATCTTGAGTTTTTTTAATTTCAATTATTTGATAATTCTTTATAGTAATGATATAATCTTTACTGGATAGGTGGAGTATATGGAATTATTATGTAAGGTGAATAATGAAGAATTAGTTATTAATGTGATAGGCAGATTAGATACTAATACATCACTAGATTATGAAAATTTAATTAAGGAGAAGATATCTAATATTAATTCATTAATCTTAGATTTTAATGATTTAATATATATATCAAGTGCTGGTTTAAGAGTGGTACTAGTTACTAAAAAATTAATGAATGATAAATCAATGAAAATCATTAATTGTAGTAAAGAAGTAATGAATATCTTTAAGATGACTGGCTTTGATAAAATATTAGATATTGGTTTAAAACATGATTGTTAAAAAAGATTTATCTTTAACTGCTCATATATCTAATTTACATATTTTCCTTGATCAAATGGAAGAAGATATGTTAACTCAAGGTGTTGATTATTCTAAATCAATTAATGTATCGGTGGCATGTGAAGAAATCTTTACGAATATTTGTTCTTATGCCTATCAAAAAGATAATGAGGAAATGATGATTAGTTATGAAATAACTAATGATGAAGCAATCCAAATAACATTTATTGATTCAGGGATTGCCTTTAATCCTCTAGAATATAAAGAACCAGATATTAGTCAAAGTGCTGATGAAAGAAAAATTGGGGGATTAGGGATTTTTATTGTTAAAAATTCCATGGATGAATTAAATTATTCAAGAATTGATGGAAAGAATATCTTTACAATTAAGAAATATTTTAAATAAAATACGTCTTGCAATATGATTGCAATAAGTACTAAATTATGATATAATATTTAAGGCTTGAAAATAGTTCAGGCTCATCACATTATTCCGCTGTAACCTTGGAGATGATGGTTAGAATGAATAGTGGTAGAATAAGAAAAGGAGTGTAACAAACATGAGTAAATTACTTGAAGCGGTAACAAACGAATACATGAAAAATGATGTTCCAGAATTCCGTGCTGGTGATACAGTTAGAGTACACGTAAGAATTAAGGAAGGCGACAAGGAAAGAATCCAAGTATTTGAAGGTCTAGTTATTGGCCGTCAAGGTGGTGGAATCGGCGCTACATACACTGTACGTAAAATCTCTTCCGGAATTGGTGTTGAAAGAACATTCCCAGTTCATAGCCCTCTAGTTGCAAAAATTGAAGTAACACGTCGTGGTGTTGTACGTCGTGCTAAGATCAATTATGTACGTAAACTTTCTGCAAAACAAGCTCGTATTAAAGAAAGAAGAGACTAATTTTGTATCAAAATGGAAATGCTGTTTAACACTAAACAGCATTTTTATTTATTAATTAAGGAGGCATTATGAAGAAATTCTTATTTATTATACTTTTATTATTTTTAATCTTTACTTTTTCTTGTAAGAAGAATTCATCAAATTATGATGAAGAAATTAGAACAGGTTTAAATCGAATCTATTATTTTGATAAAGATGAAAAATTAATTAAGATAGAACCAACAGATATTATTAAAAGAGATTTAATTATTGATAATAAAATAAGATTAGATTTCTATTTTAATTATATCATTAAAACTAATGATGAATCACTCTTACCTAAGGTATTATATCAAGGAAGTAATTTTATTTATTCTCTATATGTTGATAATAAACTCATTGGTACTATTGGTGATAATAAAGGTAATAGTCATAATGTTGAATTTAAAAAAGAAAATGATGATGAATATATCATCAGTGAAGTTGATAATATTTATTTAAATTTAGCCCAAACTGGTAATTATGTTATTAAATATTATTATAATTATTATGCTAATAATAAACAAATAACTAAGGAACAAACATGTAGTTTTAGGGTTGAATAATGAAAATAATGTAAAAAATTATGAAAAAATGAAAATCTCACTTGCAAATTACATTATAGTATGATATAATATAGACGGAGAAATTTGTAGATAAGGAGATTCGAGGTAAGTTATGAAAATTGACAACAAACAAAACAATCAAACCACGATCATGGAAGTTGCGCTTGCAGCCGGAGTTAGCCTTGCGACAGTATCTCGTGTTACAAATCATCCTGAAAAAGTAAAAAAAGCAACGAGAGAAAAAATTGAAAGAATTATTAAGGAAAAAGGCTACAAACCCAATTTAAATGCTAAGAGTCTTGCAAGCTCAAAATCAACTACCGTTGCGGTAGTAGTACCAGAACTTGCTCGTTCATCAATTGGTGGCTTAGTTGATGGTATTGCTGCATGTGCTCAAAAGCGTGGTTATTTATTAAGATTATTTGTCAACAATGTAGGACAAGAATCTTATAAGAATGATGAAGATCTATGGAGTACGATTCTATCATCAGTAGTTGATGGTATCTTATTTATTGATGATGAAATCAATGAAGAAAAGATTAATTTAATTAAGAATTCATATGCTCCAGTAGTATTAACTAGTGTATCTTGTGATGATCCAGATGTTCCTAGTGTTTCTATTGATTATTTTAAAGCTGTTTATGAAATAACTAAAGAAATGATTAATCGAGGCAACAAGAAGATTTGGTTAGTATCAACAGTTCGTAGATATCTAGTTAATGATATTAAGATTAGTGGTTATACTAAAGCAATGGAAGAAGCTGGACTTGAAGTATGTGTTAAACATGTACCAGGTGATCCAGAAAAGAATGCATCAATCTTTAAAGATATCTTAACTGAAGATGTTCCTGAAGTAGCAATCGTTGTTAGAGATTCTATTGCGGTATCATTAATCAATGTTGCTAAATCATTATCAATTAGCATTCCTGATTCAATGCAAGTAATTGGTTGCCAAAATGCTCGTTATGCTGAACTAGCTCGTCCTAGTCTAACTTGTATTAATACACCAATCTTTGATTTAGGTGAAGTAGCAATGGATCTATTAAAAGAATTAATTGACGCAAGTCAATCTGAAGAAGAAGTTAACGTTGATGGAAAACGTATTGTTGATTACAATATTATTTGGCGTGGATCAACAAAATAAATTAGTAGTTTTATAATTAGAAAGATAGAGATTATTCGGTTGGTGGAAGAGTAACTATATTATCAAATGAATTACACGGTATGAATATTTTTATTTGAGTGCACGATACTTTAAATTAATAATTTAAAGTTAGTGAATTAAGGTGGTACCGCGGAATTATTTCGTCCTTAGTTATTAACTAAGGATTTTTTTATTTATTAGGAGGAAAAAATGACATTATTTGAAGAATTAGAATATCGAGGATTAGTATATAATACTACAGATGAAGAAGTAATAAAAAGAATTAATAAAGGTGGAGAAAAATTCTATTTAGGAACTGATCCTACTGGTGATAGTTTACATGTAGGACATTTACTTGTCTTTATTTTAGCAAAAAGATTAGAAAAAGCTGGTCATCATCCAATTTTATTAATCGGTGGAGGAACTGGTTTTATTGGCGACCCTAAACCAACTGCAGAAAGAAAGATGTTAACAAAAGAACAAATTAATCATAATGCAGAATGCTTATATAAACAAGTAAAGAATCTATTTAATTGTGAAATGGTTAATAATTATGATTGGTTATCAAGCCTTGATCTAATTAGCTTTTTACGTGATTATGGTAAATTATTCAATGTTAATTATATGATTAATAAAGAAACAGTTAAATCAAGATTAGATACTGGTATTTCTTATACTGAATTTACATATCAAATTCTTCAAGCAGTAGATTTCTATCATCTATTTAAAGATAAGGGTGTAACCCTTCAAATTGGTGGACAAGATCAATGGGGTAATATCACTAGTGGTCTTGAATTAATTAGAAAATTAGAAGGTAATGATGTCTTTGCGGGGGGACTTACTTGTCCATTATTTATGAAGAGTGATGGAACTAAATTTGGTAAATCAGAATCAGGTACTGTATGGCTTGATAAAGATAAAACAAGTCCTTATACTTTCTATCAATTCTGGTTAAATACTCCAGATGCTGATGTTATTAAAGAATTAAAACAATTTACTTTCTTAACTAAAGAAGAAATTGAAAAATTAGAAATTAGTTTTAATGAAGCACCTCATCTAAGAGAAGCCCAAAAAGCTCTAGCTAGAGAAATGACAGTAATGATTCATGGTGAAGAAGCATATAAAGAAGCATTAAAAGTATCTGCATCTTTATTTAGTGGTAATATTCAAGAACTATCAATCGATGAAATTAAAATGGGATTTGAAGGAGTACCATCTATCGAAGTAAATGAAGATTTAGGCTTAATTAATTTATTAACTCTAGTTGGCGCAAGTAAATCTAACCGTGAAGCCCGTGATTTCATTAATGGCGGTGGAGTAATGGTTAATGGAAGTCAAGTAAAAGATATGAATTTTGTCGTTAAAAAAGAGGACGCAATCAATCAAGAAATAACAATTATTCGAAGAGGCAAGAAGAATTATTATGTCATTAAACATCAATAAAAATAATATTAATTCTGAAATTGAAAAAATCTTAAATGAAGCGATTGATGATGGAGCATTTCCTGGTGCTACTTACGCATTCATCACTAAAGATCATGTTTATAGTGGTGTAGTAGGAAATAGGGAATTATTTCCTAAAATTATTAAAAATGATATTAATACTATTTATGATATGGCATCATTAACTAAAGTTGTTGCGACGACAACATCGGTGATGCAGCTTCTAGAAGATGGAAAGATTCGTTTATTCGATCCTGTTCAATATTATCTTCCACGCTTTAAATATCCCAAAATTACTTTATGGCATCTTTTAGTTCATACATCCGGACTTCCTGAAGGAATTGGTGGACCAAAGGATGAATTAAGTGAAGAAGATGTTTGGAATAAGATTTATGAAACCGAACAAAGATTTAATGAAGGCAGTAAAATTATGTATTCAGATATTAATTTTATTCTTCTAGGTAAGATTGTTGAACTAGTCAGTGGTGAAAAATTAAATGATTATGTTGTAAATCATATCTTTAAGCCTTTAAAGATGTTTGATACTTCTTATTTACCAAAAGATAAGGAAAGATGTGCTGCTACTGAATTAAGAAACGATAAGAGCTATAATGGTTATGTTAAAGGTTTTGTTCATGATGAAACTAGCTTTGCGTTAGGAGGAGTAGCCGGTCATGCTGGCTTATTCTCAACAGCTTTGGATGTTTCTCGTTTTATTAAGATGATTCTTAATGAAGGAGAATTGGATAATGAAAGAATCTTAAGTAAAGAAACAGTAAGAATGCTATATAAGACACAAATTGCTGAATTTGATTCTATCGGTAATATTCCAGTACGTGCTCGTAAACTTGGATGGCAAGCTCATGAAACTTATTCTAATGCTGGTGATTATATCAGTGATGAATCTATTATGCATACTGGATTTACTGGAACTAATATATGGATTGATAAGAAACGTAATCTAGGCTTTGTATTATTAACTAATAGAGTTCATCCAACTAGAAATAATACTAAGCATATGCGTGTGCGCGCAAGACTTGCAAATATGATTCTTGCTAATTGGAGTGAATAATGGATATCATTAAATTTAAAGATTCTAAATATCAAATTAAAGATCTATTTAATTTATATAATCAAGTAGTAAAAGAAGATCATATTTATGAAGAAGTAGATTATGAATTCTTCTTAAATAATACAATTAATCATCCTGAATATGATGAAGAAGGAATTTTCCTTTGTATAATTGATAACATGCTTGTTGCCTTTATCATGTCACATATTCGTCATATTGAAGAAGGTGTTAATTATCCTGGATATATATCAACAATTATTGTAGATAAGATGTATCGAAATAGAGGAATAGGCTCAGCATTAATTGATAGAGCTTGTTCATATCTTAAAGAAAGAGGCAAGAAGAAAGTAGTATTTGGCTATATTTCAACGCTTAATTGGCCATGGATTATTCCTAACACCACAGCTGATCATAATGGTGCTCCAGGGATTATGGTTAATAGTGATTTCTATCTATATCTTTTACATCATTCATTTCATATCATTGATGAAGAAGATGCTTTTTATCTACCTTTAGATAGTTTTGAGAGAAAAGAAAGAGTAACTAATGATTTAAAAGAATTAGCTAAAGAAAATATTCATATTGAATTATATAATAATAAAATTCATTATGGATTAGAAGAATTCTTTGCAGCAATTAATAGTGAACCCTTTGAAAGAGTAATTAGATACAACTTATCATTAAAAGAACCTAAACCTTTTGCGGTAGTGGTAAAGGATAACAGAATCGTTGGTTGGACTGGTGCTTTCTATACAGAAAAGAGTGGTCGTGCTCATTTTGATGGAATCATTATCTCTCCTGAAGTAAGAGGTAAAGGAATAGGTAGAGCATTATTTAGTTATTTAGCTGAGTATTCCAAAAAGAATGGATCAAAATTCTTAACTTTCTTTACTGGTAGAACTAATTTCGCAAGAAATATTTATATGTTCTTAGGATTTAAGATTGTTAGAAGCTTTGCATTAATGGAAAAAGATATCTAAAAAAGAATAAAACTTAATATCATTATAATTGGTATTAAGTTTTTTTAATTGATAATTGTTTTATGAAATGGTAAAATAAATAAAATTATGTAATAGGAAATAATGGTATTAAATTGAATATGAAGAAGTCACTAATCACTTTTATCACACTTTTATCAGTATTATTATATTTGAATATTAATTTTACTAATATATGTAGTAGTAATTCAAGCGAAACTAGAAATATAAATGCTGATTATAAAATCTATGGAGATTTATTATATAAGGAGATTCCAATAAGTCAATTACATAAAAATGGATGTACTATAAATTTACTAAGTGAAGAAGTATTTATTAGAATTGTGGGATTGAGTGAAGAAGGGAAAAATAAAGAAATTATCATTATTCCTCAGTATATTAATGGGATAGAAGTTAAGGAAATAGGAGAGATTAGTAAGAGTATAGAAATATACTGGGAATCTGAAAAATTGAGAAGAGTATATATGGATTTTGCACCAAAATCTTTCTATAATGTTTTTAAGCAAATTAAATGTATATTATGTGTGAATGAAATACCTAATGATTGTATAATTAATCAGCATATATATATATCCAGTTATAACCATGTAAATGGAGATATATATAATAATGTCGAAAGAGATTATAGAGGACAAAGCAATTATTGTTACTATGCTAATGTTTCATATTTTTATAATTATGATGATGCTCCAGAAAATGGATATTATTTTATTGATGATTATGAATATGGGACCAAAATAAATTATATACCACCTAATCCTACAAGAGAGGGGTTTTTATTTGAAGGGTGGTATAAAGAGAAAGAATGTGTTAATAAATGGAATTTTGATTCTGATACATTACCTATAAGAGAATATGTAGATTCAAAAGTGAAATATCAAGAAACCAGACTATTTGCAAAATGGATTAAAGAATAATACTTTTCTACAACACTTTTTTAAGTGTTGTAGTTTTTTTATAGATTTATTTAATAGTAAATAATCCTTAAATGTGTTATAATTAAAAAAAGAGGTATTAATAATGAAAACATATGATGCGCATGTTGATGTATTTAGTAATCTATATGAAAGAACTATAAAAGGAGAAACAGAAGTCTTTAAAAAATATCACCTTGATAATATGAAAAAAGGAGAAATTGCTGGTGGTATATGGGTAGTCTATAGTGAATATGATTTTGATGTCTATGAAGCCTATAAGATTGCGTTAAAAGATTTTGAACCATATAAGAATGAATTTGATGTAACTTTAGGACTAGAAGGCTTAAGAAATGTTCATAATCTTGATGAATTAAAGAAGATGCATGATTTAGGTATTAGACATGCTATGCTAACTTGGAATGAAGAAAATCATCTATCAACTGGTGTAGCTGGTCCTAGTGATCATGGATTAAAAGAAGAAGGGAAAAAATTCCTTCGCTTTATGGAAGATAATAATTGGATTGTTGATGTCAGTCATGCAAATATAAAAAGCTTCTATGATATCTTAGATTATGTATCTAAACCGGTTATCGCAAGCCATTCATGCTGCTACAGCTTATCTGATCATCGTCGTAATTTAAATGATGATCAATTAGCACTCTTAAAAAAGACTAGTGGTTATGTAGGTGTTAATAGTGCTCGTAATTTTGTTAGTAAAGATAAAGATCATCAAAATATTCAAGGACTAGTTGATCATATTGAATATTTAGTTGATAAATTAGATATTGATCATGTCATGTTTGGTTTAGATATGATGGATTTCTTAGATGATTTTGGTAAGAAACCTAATCTTGATGATTTAGTAACTCATGCGGATACTCAAGGAATTATTAAAGAAATGTCAAGAAGAGGTTTTAATGAAGGAGACATTAGAAAGGTTGCAATGCTAAACTTTTTAGATATGCGTAAAAAACTAATAGGTAAATAAAATGAAAATCTGTAAAATAAGTATTTCTTTAATTCTAATTTCCCTTATGGTTATTTTACTTGGCTCTTGGACAGCACCAACAGTTAAACCATATGTAAAAGAAGAAATAGAATTTAGAAGTGTTTGGGTTTGTACAGTTTCGAACATGGATGTTGATATGCAAATGGGAACTAGTGAAGATGCTATCAATAATTGGAAAAAACAATATTTAGAAATTTTAGAAACTTCTAAAGCGAAATCTTGTAATGCTATAATCTTCCAAGTAAGACCTAATAATGATGCTTTCTATCCATCTAAATATAATCCTTGGAGTGAATATTTAGCTGGATATGGTGTAGATCCAGGATGGGATCCTCTTGAATGGATGATTGAAGTAACTCATGCAGCTGGTTTAGAATATCATGCATGGCTTAATCCATATCGTACTAGCACAATGACTTTATCTTATACTCCATATGGTTATGATTCAGCTACTAAATCTAATTACTGGTGTGATAATGATGAAGCTGAAGCTTATAATTATAAACAAGATTTCTTTACTGGACTTGCAAATACTTTAAAACATCAAAATAATATTGTTGATAATCCAGTAATGGATACTGGAAATGTCTTAGATGAAGAAATCGTATTTGGAGCTGAAGGTAAATTTGTTCTTAATCCAGCTAATCCAAGAACTATTCAACATTTAAATAATACTATTGATGAATTAGTTACTAATTATGATATTGATGGTATTCATTTTGATGATTATTTCTATCCTGATGATAAAAACTATCGTGGTAATAATAACAATTATAAAGGAATAACTTTCTCTACTGAACCTAAATATGATTATCAAGATTATATGGCATATAAAGGTAATGGTGGAACATTATCAATCTATGATTGGCGTAGAGAAAATGTTAATAATTTAATTCATTCCTTAAGTCAAATAATTCGTGCTCATAATGAGACGTCTAAGGTTAAATGTGCATTTGGTATTAGTCCAGCCGCAAGATGGGCTCCATCTATTGAAACTTGTCCTGCAGGTTCTCCAAGAGCAGCTGAAGGCGGTGAAGATTCCGGCTGTAATAATTATTATTCTTATTCAGATTTATATGCTGATACTCGTAAATGGGTAAAAGAAAATTGGATTGATTATATCTTACCACAAGCATATACATATCTTGGAACTAGTTCTAATGGTACTCCGACAGGAACATATAGTAGTATTGTTAGCTGGTGGAGTAAAGAAATAGTAGGAACTAAATGTCGTTTATATATTGGTACACCAGCTTATCAAATAGCTACATGGAGATCTGGTAAATTATGTGAATTGACTGAATTGTTTTATCAAATCCGTTATTGTCAATCAATGAATTTCAATGTTGATGGCTTTGTAATGTTTAGATATAAATCTATTATTAGTGGTGATGGTGAAAAGGCTATGAATACAGTCATTAAAAATCTATGGCCAATGGCAGCTTTAACACCAATTTATGAATCATATTCATATCCTAAAGTAACTTCCTCAGCATCCATTACTAAGATTGATCGTAATGATGAAAATAATTATTCAGTATATTATGAAGGTGTTGATAACGCTAAAGCCTATGGTATTGTTGATGAAGATGGTACGGCTGTAGCAAGAGTATTAGGTAAAGATTATGTGATGAATTTTAATGCTCAAAGCGGTAAGAAATATTATTTAATCACATATAGCCCTGATAATACAATCTTTGAAGAAAGAAAAGAAATTGATCTATCGATTGCAAAAGACAATGAAGCCCCAGTCATCACCATGAATGATGTAGAAAAAGAATATTTAACATCCGAATCGGTAACTTTTACTGCTCAAGTTACAGATGACCGTGATGCAGAATTAACTTATCAAGTATATCAATATTATGATGACGCAAGCTATTTATATAAAGAAGGAATTGTTGAAGGAAATAGTATTGAATTCACTTATAAGATGGATCAATATCCAACAGAGAATATCGCATTTGAAGTAGTAGTTAGTGATGGAAAAAATGAATCAAGATTTAAAACATCTTATTTCAATGTTGTATCAAAGAAAACTGATCCAACTCCTACTCCCCCAACACCAGTAGATCCAGTTGATCCAACACCAGTTCCTACGGAACCTAAGAAAAAATGTGGTAAGAAGAGTATGATATTTGTTGAATTATTATCAATGATTAGTTTAATGGGAATAATCATTAGGAGGAAGAAATAATGAAATTAAAGAAATATGCAGTTGAATATGTTAAATATCGTCATAATGGCGAAATGATTGATCTACCTCGTTATAAATTTAAAGAAGATGATGTTAGAGGTGTATGGATTAGTAATGTAGCTAATATTGATACACCATGTGGTGTAACTGAAGAAGAATACAAAAAACATTTAATTGGTATTCTAGACAATATGAAAAGCTATAATATGAATACTGCTATCTTCCAAGTACGTCCTACTAATGATAGCTATTATCCATCAAAACTCAATCCATGGAGCCGTTTTATTACTGGCGTTGAAGATAAAGATCCTGGATTTGATGTTTTAAAATTCTTTATTGATGAAGCAAAGAAACGTAATATTAAGGTTCATGCATGGATGAATCCATATCGTGTTCATGGAACTGATATTACTACTTTAGGACTTACTAAAGATCAATTCTTAGATACTTTATCAGAAAAGAACTGGGCAAGAAGAAATAAAGAACATACAATTTTAGATGGAACTAACAAAGTAATATTATCTCCATCTCATCCTGAAGTAATCAAATTCGTTACTGATTCTATTATGGAAGTAGCCGAAAATTATGATGTTGAAGGAGTTCACATTGATGATTATTTCTACCCATATGCAAAGATTAAAGAAGAAGATGAAATGGCAGATTATCTAAAATACCGTACTTCTCCTGAACAATCATTTGCGGATTTTAGAAGAATGAATGTTGACAAAATGATTGAAAATGTTCATAATGAATTGAAAAAATTGCTTAGCAAAAAAAATAAAAAAGTCCTCTTTGGTATTAGCCCTTTTGCGATATACAGAACCCACTCATCAATAGTTGAAGGTGGATGGGATAAAGGAAGTTATAATTCAGCTGGTGCTTTACAATGCTATTCTGAATTATATTCTGATGTATACAAATGGATGAAAGAAGGATGGATTGATTATGTCGTTCCTCAAAATTATTTCTCCTTTGATCGTAAAGATGTAAGCTATCATGATATTACATGGTGGTGGTCAGAAAGATGTAAAGAAACAGGAACCATTCTTTATATCGGACAAGGCCTATATCAATGTGGTGCAAAAGAAGGATTTGCTGCTCCTTATTGGCAAAATCCAAAAGAAATGAGCAACCAACTTCGTTTTAATTGTAATTTTGATAATGTTAAAGGAACTATCTTCTTCACTTATAAAGATTTAGTACCAGGAAAGAATAAAATAAAAGATCAAAATTTACAAGACATTAAAAAATTATGGAATTAATAAATGCCCTCTAATAGATTGCTATTAGAGGACTTTTTTTAATAATATATTTTTATTGAAAAAAAATCTTATTTTTGGTATAATGATATAAAATAGGGTACTTTTTGAAAAATTGCAAAAATAAAAAAATTTCGAGGTAAATTATGAATAAAATCTTCCCAATTCCTCACGAATTCGTGACCTTATCTGGTCAAATTGAAAGCGCTTTATTAAAAACAGTTGACTTAAGTTGCTTCGATGATTTAATAATTCGTGAAGAATTAAAAAAAATTAATCCTCATTTTAAATATGCACATTCTGCTGATATCAGTTTTATTCAATCAAAGCTAGATATTGAAGAATTTAAGATTGAAGCAAAGAATAATCGCATTCGTATCTTTGTAGCTACACTTAATGCAGCCTATTATGCTATTCAAGTATTAAAGAAATTCTTAATTCTCGAGCAATTCGAATGTTTCTATCTTCACGATTATCCTGATTTAAAGATTCGTGGTTTAATGCTTGATATATCAAGAGATAGAATCTATAATCTTGATACTTTAAAAAAGATAGTTTATGATATGTCAGTCTTAAGAATCAATCATTTAGAATTATATGTTGAAGGCTTTAGTTTTGAACTTGAACATTTCCGAGATGAAATAAATATTTACAATAATTATATTACGTTAAAAGAAATCAAAGAATTAGAAAAATATTGTAATGATCATTTCATCGATTTAGTACCAAATCAAAATGGATTTGGACATATGGCAGAATTCTTAAAATTAGATAAATATCATAAATTAGCTGAAGCTGAAGATGGAATTTATCTTTGGGGAGCTAATAGGGAACCAGCTACTTTAGATTTTAGAAATCCAGCTTCATTTGAATTAGTGAAAAAATTATATCAGGATATGATTCCTCATTTCAAATCACAATATTTCAATATGGATTTTGATGAACCAATGGAACTGGGTAAAGGGAAGAACCAAGCATATATTGAAGAACATGGTGAAGCAAATGCATATCTTGAATATTTTAATAAATTACGTGCAGTTGTTGAAGGATATGGAAAAATACCAATGCTGTGGGGAGATGTCTTAATCAAACATAAAGAAGCATTAAAGATGATTCCCAAAAATGTAATCTTTATCGATTGGGGCTATGATCATAAATATGATTTTGAAAGTCACAGTAAATTACTTCAAGAAAATCATGTCCAATTTATGAATGCACCAGGAACTTGTACTTGGGCAAACATTGTTGGTAAAGATATTGATATGATTGGATCAATCGATCACGCAACTTCAGCTGCTAAAAAATATGGAGCGCTCGGGGTGATTAATACCGATTGGGGTGATTTTGGTCATCTTCAAGCACTATCATCAAGCTATCCAGGATATATTTATGCTGCCTGCAATAGCTGGAGCACCCTTGATAAAAATGCTATTATCTATGTTTTAAATGAATTCTATAATCCTAAGCTTGCTAGTATCATTATCGAACTTATGTCTTATTCTAATTTAGATGAATATCGTGGTTATGGTAATACATTATTCTCAGCTATTACTAATAGTTCATTAGCTGAAAGATATCAAGATAAATTAGCTTTCTTTATGGAAAAGATGAATACTAATTATATTAGAGATGAAATATATCAAAAATATTTAGAATTCTTTAATGACAAATTAGAAAGATTAAAACAATTAGATGCAACAATTGATCGTGATGAATTGATTAACAATGTTGAATTATTAATTATTCTCAATAAAATCAATCATAAATTGAAATTAAATTCTTCAGTAATGGAAGAAATAAACGAATTGGATAAATTTAGTATTAGACAAAAAGAATTATGGCCAATTCATTCTAAGATGAATGGCTACTATCTAAGCAATAAAAAAATACAAAATTTAAAACAGATTCTTGAAAGCTATCAAGAATCTATGGAAAGGAAATAAAATGAAAAGGATAAGAAGAATTATTGTTTTCGCATTCTCATTGATATTTTCAGTAGGTATCTTTATTGGCTATTTTAATGAAGATTCAAAACTTAATCTTAAAGCCGATAGTGGTAATGTTATCGCCAATACCTCTTCAGGATATCAAGCATATGTTCAAGAAAAAACGGAATATCATCACAATAAATATGGTGAAAATAGTGATGTAACTCCAAGCCTTGCTGAAAGCATTGTAATTAAAGGTGAAGATTATATTGAAAGTCAATCTACTCTTGATATTACATCAACTGGTGAAGCTGCAATTGAAAAATTAAATATTGCAGATTATACAGAATATGCTAACAGTGAAACTGCTAAAGCTGGAGGAACTAGTGTTGTTGCTCATCGTGGTGGAAGTATCGTTTATAAACTAACTGTTAGTGAACCAGGCTTCTATAATATATTCTTGAATTATTATACTTTTGATGGCTATTCATCAAATGTTGAGCGTAGTGCTTATTTAAATGATGAACTTCCTTTCTCGGATAGTGGCTCATTATCATTCTCCAGAGTTTGGAAAGATAAGCCTTTAACTAAAGATGGAAAAGATTATAATGTACCAGTTACAACTGCTGAAGATAATCATATCCTTGTTCAAAAAGAATGGCGTTCCGATGTTAATGGTAACCATTTAAAGCCTCAACAAATTGAAGTAGCTAATTCTAAAGTATGTGCTCCATTCAAAGA
>ONHH01000091.1 GCA_900317575.1 uncultured Bacillota bacterium
ATTCTTGTACAGCATAATTTAATGTCTTATCTAATTCTTCTATTTCATAGAATCCTTGACCTTTAAATTCAATGTCTCTCTTTCCTTTTGCGAGTTCACCTGCAACCTCAGTCATTTGTTTTAAAGGTTTAGAAATAATTGAAGAAATTAATAAGGCAATTAAAATCGTAAGAACCATGACAATAATTGTAATATAAAGTAATTGACTTTCTAGTGTCTTTACAGCTGGAACTACTGGTGTTAAACGAGATTCTAATAATAATAAACAATTAGCCATCCCATTATAAGTAATAAATTTAGCACAAAGAATCGAATTATCCTTAGCTACTTTCTTAAAATCTTTTACATTATCAACAATTGTGATATCATGATCAATCTGACCAGGAATTGGATGAACATTAGCTTTAAAAGTAATATAGAATTTCTTATTGGTAGGTGCTAAATTCTTAATTTTTTCAAAAGATAATTTATCTTTTAAACGAATATTTGATTCACCTTGACCAAAATTTTGAATAATATTACCTTCTTGATCAAAAATAAAGATTAATGTTTCTTCATTTCCACTAATTTCCATTAATTTGCTGCGATTAGCTTCTTGATTTAAATCATTTTCTAAAACAATCTTTTCTACTTCATCAAAACTCGAATCTACTACATTAATCTTTGTATTCTTATAGAATGATTCTAGCATGAAGATTTGGAAAAAGACGAAAATGGATACTACCACTACCGCAAAAATTAAAATATAAAGAAAGATCTTCCATTTTAATTTAATCTTATTTAGTTTCAAAACGATAACCAACCCTTCTTATAGTAATAATATTATTAGAATATTTACCTAATTTCTTACGAAGTGATTTCATATGCGTATCTAGTGTACGATCATCACCAAAATAATCATAACCCCAAACTTTTTCTAATAACTTTTCTCTAGTAACAGCACGATTTTTTGATTGACATAAGCATAACAATAATTCATATTCTTTTGGCGTTAAATCAATCTTTTCGTCATCAACTGTTACTGTATATGCAGATAAATCAATAACTAAAGATTCATATGTCCATAATTCATGTTCAACTTCTTTTATATCTTCTTTATTATCTAACGCATGATATCTTTTAATTACCGCATTTACTCGCATGATTAGTTCTTTAGATGAAAAAGGTTTAGTGACATAATCATCAATTCCTAATTCAAATCCATATAATTTATCATATTCTTCACTACGAGCTGAAAGCATAATAACTGGAACTTTAGAGAATTTACGAATTTCTTTAACTGCCGAATATCCATCAAGCTCAGGCATCATAATATCCATAATAATTAAATCATAATCACATTTCTTTACCATTTCAATGGCTTCAAGACCATTTCTTGCTTGATCAGTTTCGATTTCTTGAAATCTTGCATATTTAGCGATTAATTCTCTAATGCTAGCTTCATCATCAACAATTAATATTTTACTCATAATTAATACCTCTTGTTCCTATCTAATTATTAATATTATAACAAAAAAATAAGAGATTTGCAATAAAAAAAAGGCTCTATTTACTTAATAATTCTATTAATTTTGATGAATGTGATAAATAAATGAAAAATAACTATATTCATTGAAAAATTACTAAATTTATTATATAATTAATTATCTAAATCAAAGGAGCAATTATGAAACCTTTAGCATATTTAATGAGACCTCTAAAATTTGAAGATATATTTGGTCAAGATCATCTAGTAGGAGAAAACGGAATAATTAAAAAAATGATTGATAATCATTCTTTATTCTCTTTTATTCTCTATGGTAATCCAGGTTGTGGTAAAACCACAATTGCTCAAGCAACAGCTAATATTAGTGGTTATAGTTGGCATAAATTTAACGCATCAACCGATAATAAGGATGCATTAAAACAAATCATTAATGCCAGTCGATTTGAAGAAAATTCCATCATCATTGTTGATGAAATTCATCGAATGAAGAAAGATATTCAAGACTTCTTACTTCCATATGTTGAAGAAGGAACGCTAATTATGATAGGTTTAACTACTGTTAATCCCTATCATGCGGTAAATCCTGCTATTAGATCAAGATGTCATATCTATCGACTTAATGATTTAACTGATAAAGCTTTAAGACAAGTCTTAGATCGTGCTTATAAATTAGCAGGTAATAATAAAATCATTGATGAAGAGGTCTATAATTATTTAATTAAATCATCAAATCAAGAAATAAGAACGCTAATTAATAATTTTGAAACCTTAATTAATACTTCGAGTGACCATATTACTCTTGATGATGCTGTAAACTGCATTCAAAAAAAGGATGTCAATATGGATAAAAATGGAGATAATTATTTTGATGTCTTAAGTGGTTTACAAAAATCTATTAGAGGTAGTGATGTGGATGCTTCTCTTCATTATCTTGCAAAATTAATCATTGCTGATGATTTACAAAGTCTTTGTCGAAGATTAATCGCGATAGCATATGAAGATGTATCTTTAGCTAATCCTGGTATTGGACCAAGAGTTATGGCTGCATGTGATGCTGCTAGAGAATTAGGTAATCCCGAAGCTCGTCTTCCTCTTGCAACAATTGTCGTGGAAATGGCTTTATCTCCTAAATCTAATTCCGCAATGCTAGCAGTCGATAAAGCATTACAAGATATTGAAGATGGAAAGGGTGGAATGCTTCCACAACATCTAAAAAATATTTCTTCTTTTGATCCTAATCAAGGTTCTTATAAATATCCCCATGATTATCCTAATGCTTGGGTATATCAACAATATTTACCAGATAATCTTGTAGGTACTAAATATTATATTCCTAAACCAACATCTAAAAATGAATTAAGTTTATATAATCGTTATATGGAAATTGAAAAAATGGTTAAGGAAGAAATGAATAAAAAAAATAATCAGTGAAAACTGATTATTTTTTTGTCTTTTCTTTATGAACTGTAACTTTCTTACAACGTGGACAATACTTCTTCACTTCAATACGATCAGGAGTATTACGTTTGTTCTTTTCAGATAGATAATTTTCTTCGCCACATTCAGTGCATTTTAATAATATACTAACGCGCATATTTAGTCCTCCTAAAAAATCTATTATATTATACTATTTTTATGGAAAAATTTCAAGTAAATAACAAACTATTTCCAAATAACTTTACCTTGTTTATCTAAAAGAATTACGATTAACGCAATAATTAGGATAATTCCTGCAAAAATATAAAAGCCAATTGCTCCTTTTTTTGCTGCCTTA
>ONHH01000092.1 GCA_900317575.1 uncultured Bacillota bacterium
AGTTTCATGTAAATATTCTATTTTCTCACGGCCAAATTTACGATTAATGAAATTAGGAATAATATCCATCGGACCAGGTCGATATAAAGCCAAAACATTAATGATATCAATTAGAGATGTCGGTTTAAGCTGCATTAAAACCTTCCGCATACCATTGGATTCTAATTGAAAGACACCAATGGTTTGTCCTTTAGCTAACATTTTAAAGACATTAGGATCATTTTCTTCTTTTGGAAAAATAAATTTAGGATTATCTTTTTTAATTAAATCGATTGTTTTTGCGATATTAGATAGATTTTTTAAGGATAGAAAATCCATCTTTAAAAGACCTAATTGTTCGATATCACTAGCTTCATATTGGGTTTGATATATATCATTTAATCCAGTTTCTAGAGCTGAATAATTAATTAAATCATATCTAGATATAACAATACCAGCAGTATGCGTAGAAGTATTACGAGGAAGATTATAGATCTTTTGAGCAGTCGATAATAATTGATTAATCTCTTCGTATTCCTTCATTAATTCTTTTAAATCAGTAGAATTAGCTATAATATCAATTAATGTTCGATCTCTATTTTCATTTAATTCAGAGTTTATATATTTTAATACTTGTTTTAAATAATTATCTTTAGTCTTATAAACTCTTGCGGTATCGTTTATCGCAAGTTTTGTTTGAAAAGTACCAAAAGTACAGATATGAGCTACTCTATTTGCACCATAGAGTTTTCTTACATAATCTATTACTTCATCTCTTCTATTATCTGGGAAATCGACATCGATATCTGGCATAGATATTCTTTCACGATTCAAGAATCTTTCAAAGATTAATCCATATTTTAATGGATCTACTTCCGTTATTCCAAGTGAATACGCAACTAAACTTGCACCAGCTGAACCTCTACCAGGACCGACATAGATTCCTGATTTCTTACTATATTTGATGAAATCATAAACAATTAAGAAATAGTCATTAAATCCCATATCATTAATGGTATCAAGTTCATATCTTAATCTCTTAAAATAATTATCTTTAATATTTGAATCAGTAATTCCATTAATGCTTAATCTTTTCTTTAAGCCAACTGTTGAAAGTTCTAATAAATATTGGCGAGAATCAATATTTTCTTTATAAAGAGGGATTTGTAATTCACCAAATTTAATATCTACATTACAACGATTAGCAATTTCTTCAGTATTAACAATTAATTCTTTATAATCACGGAATAAAAAGCATGCTTCAGTAGGAGAAGTAAAATATGCTTCCTCTTCTTCTTTAGTAAGTCTTACTTCCATTGCGTTATTTGCAATAGACCTTAGTACACGATATGCTTCTTTATCTTCGGGATTGATAAAGTATGTTGGAAGAAGAGCTACCATCTTTTTATGAAAGCTTGTAAATAATTGATATTTATTACTTAAATTATTAGTAGTTAAACCGATATATAAATTACTAAAGATTGATTCAAGAATACTAATATGATTCATTAGATATTTAATATCATTATCATTAAAGTTAGATATGATATTTTCACATCCACATGTTACCGCAATCAATCCTTGATTAATTGAACGAAAATCTTCAATATCTAAAGGTTTCTTATTAATCATATATTTACTAGATATCTTTAATAAATTATGATAACCATTTAGATTAATTGCATAAAGTAAGATTGATGATTTAACATCATTAATGATATAATCAACTTTTAAGCCAAATATATATTTAATACCAGCCTCTTTACAACTTCGATATAGCTTTAATGCTCCATGCATCACTCCTAAATCCGTTACCGCAAGGCTCTTTAAATTATATTCTTTAGCTTTTTTTATTATATCCTCAACGTGGCATGTACTATGCAACATTGAATATTCACTATAAATATATAATGGTGTGTAGTTCATGACACATTCCTCCAATATTATTATACTAAATTTTTAAAAATAAAGTATTTAATTTGGTAAGGTATCTTTTATTATATTTAAAAGATTTAAAAAAACTCTAGATTTTAAATCTAGAGTTGTCATATAGAATGCTTTTTCTTTTTAAAATGTTTTTTAATAATTACTAAAATAATTAAGATAATGATTAAAATAATACTCGATATAATCATCGTTAAAAGAAATGAATTATCTAATCTATCTTCATAATAGATAAGATTATTCTGTTTTAAGATATCTAATTTTTTAATATTCGATTTATCTTTTGGTAGTGACAAATTAATATTTAATTCATCTAAATAATTAGATTGATAATTAAAATTAAAATCGATATTTATTTTATTATCACTATCCATATTGATTAATTCATATTCAATCATTTTTTGATCATAATCGAGATAGATTATAGATATCTTTAAAGAAATGGTTGATAGATTTAAATTATTATTATTAACAATGATTAAATTATCATAATCATTATTTGATATCTTTAAATACATGAAATTTCTTTGATAATCATTATTCTTAATATTTAATTTTAAATC
>ONHH01000049.1 GCA_900317575.1 uncultured Bacillota bacterium
AATATATATCATATCTATTCTGGCAAGATTTTGATTGGCGCTAAATCTAAAAATTCTAAAGTAACAATTGTAAATATTCATTACAATAATGATTCATTAATTGAAAGAATTGAACCAGTTAAAACTATGATTCTAAAAAAAGATAAAACTTATCCAATAACCATGACTGTAACTAAGCAAAACACAATGAAAAATAATTCAATCATTGAATATATTAAAATTGAACAAGCATTATTACTTTATGAAGGATATAATGTAATTGTTGATGCTTATGATGATAGGGGATAAATATATGTTTAATAAAATATTTGAAGCAATAAAAGAATATAACACCATTATTATTCATCGTCACTCTCGACCTGATGGAGACGCCTTAGGATCGCAAATAGGGCTTAAAAATAGCATTAAATCGACATTTCCCGACAAGAATGTAAAAATAGTTGGGGATATGACTGAACGCTTAAATTGGATGGGTGTTATGGATGAAGCTGATGATAAAGAATTTAATGAAGCTTTATGTATTATTGTCGATACAGGTAGTGAACATTTAATCAGTGATACTCGTTATAAGAATGCTAAATATGTAATTAAAATAGATCATCATATTCCTCAAGGTGAATATGGAGATTTAGCATATGTTGATACTAATAGCGAATCATGCGCTAGTATTGTTGCAGAATTAATTATGAGTACTGATTTAATCATGACTAATGAAGCAGCTGCATCACTTTTTACAGGTATGGTTACTGATAGTGGTCGTTTTAGATTCCAACAAACATCACCTAGAACATTTAATATTGCTGCATATTTAACAGCTTTTGAATTTGATACTAATGCTATATACAATAAAATATATATGGATAAGTTAGCAAATGTTAAATTAAGAGCAAAGATGGTTGATAAATTCATAGTAACTGAAAATGGCTTTGCATATTTAATCAATACAAAAGAAGAAATAAAAGAATATGGATTACCTATTAATGATATATCAAGAGGAATGGTAGGAATCATGAGTGGTATTGAAGAAATAAAAGTATGGGCCAATTTCTGTGAAGATGAATCAGGAGATATCTATTGTGAATTTAGATCAAATGGTGAAAATGTAAATTCTATTGCAACAAAATATGGCGGTGGTGGTCATATTCAAGCAAGTGGCTGCACTGCAAAGAGTTTTGATGTAGTAAAAGATATAATTAAAGATTTAGATAATCTTGCGAAAGGAGAATAATTATGTTTAAAGATATATATGAAAAAATTAAAGAATTTGATAATATCATTATTCATCGTCATAAACGTCCTGATGGTGACTGTATTGGTAGTCAAATTGGATTAAAATATATTATTAAAGAATCATTCCCCGAAAAAAATGTATATTCTACTGGTAAAGATGTTCCAGATTATCTAAAATCAATGATTGAAATTGATAAAGTACCTGATGAATTATATAAAGATGCTCTAGTTATTGTTGTTGATACCGCAACTCAAGATAGAATTTCTGATGATAGATGGAAAAATGGTAAGTTTATTATTAAAATTGATCATCATGATGATTCTCCAGAATATGCAGATATAAATTATATCGATCCAACAGCACCTGCTTGTGCTCAAATCATTGTAAGAATGGTTAGAGAATTAGATGGATTACTTAAATTAAATCAAAAAGCAGCTAAATATTTATATTACGGCTTTGTAACTGATACTGGTAGATTTATGTATCGTGGTGTCAGCAGTGAAACATTAGAAAATGCAGGAATGCTTTTAAAAGAAAATGTTGATATAGAAGAAATATATGATAGCTTATATATCAAAAAGATTGAAGAATTAAAATTAGAAGGTCATTTATATAAAAATTACAAATTAACACCTAATGGAGTTATCTATTATCACTTTACTAAAAAAGATTTAAAGAAATTTAATGTATCTATAGAAGATGCATCAAATATGGTAAATAAATTAAGTGGTATTGAAGGCTCTTTAATTTGGGTTGCATTCATCGATCAAACAGAACACTTATTTCATCATGAAGGAATAACACCTAAGCAAGAAAAGAATGAAGTAAGATGTAGAATTAGATCACGTCATGTTCAAGTAAATGATATCGCAACTCATTTTAGAGGTGGAGGTCATCTACAAGCTGCAGGAGCAACCGTTTATTCTAAGAAGGAAATGAACGATATTCTTCAAGAATTAGATCAAAGACTAGCAGAATATAAAAAGGAAAATCCTAATGCTCGCTAATAAGAAGATTCTTATAACTAATGATGACTCATTATCTGCTCAAGGCATTTATAATCTTACTAAAAAGATATATAAATATACTAAAGATATTTTAGTTATAGCGCCAAAAGAAGAAAATTCTGCAGTTTCACATAAATTAACAATTAGATCAGGTATCAAAGTTACTAAAGAAACACCAATTTATAAAGACATTCTTACTTATTCAGTCGTAGGAACACCAGCAGATTGTGTTAAATATGGAATAGTAGGACTTGGCTTTCATCCTGATTATGTAATTTCAGGTATTAATGATGGCTTAAATTTAGGAAATGATATTTTATATTCAGGAACAGTAGCTGCGTGCTTTGAAGCAGGTTTAAATAATGTTAAAGCAATAGCCTTCTCAATTGAAAAGAATGGCAATTATTTAACAAATGAAATAGAAAAAGTATTAGAATATATATCAAATAATCCAAAACTAAGAAATAAGAAGATATTAAATGTTAATATTCCTCAAAATAATATAGGTATTAAAATAACTCATCAAGGACTAAATCCATTTGATTCAGAATATGTATTTAGGGATGGTGAATATTATTCAATAGGAAAACCATTAGGAAAGGATATTAAACAAGATTCTAATTCTGATGTCTTAAGTTATCATGAAGGATATATATCTATTACTCCACTTACAATAGATAGGACTGATTGGAATGATTAAAACAGCAACAACAATAAGTATTAATAATAAAGAAGAATTATATGAAAATGTACCAGTTAAAATTGAAACTGATGAAAAAACTGGAATTACAACATATCAATTCTCAATATCTTCAATGGATGTAGTACTTGAATATGATAAAGTTCACGAGGCTTTAAAATTTAAATATTATCATAATGCAGATGATTATTATGGATATATTGATTCAGTTGATGAAAATAATTGCTATATCAGTACCAAACATGGAGACTTTTATCTTGATGTAAGATTTATAGTATTTCGTGTTCGTGATAATTTTATTGATATAAGATACACTATTGTTCAAACAGAAACAGCATATACCTTACATGGCATACAAATAATCTTTGAGGAAGAAGTTCCTTCTATAGAAACTCCTCAAAAAGAAGCTAAAGAAGAGAAAGAAAAGAATTCTAATGAACAAGAAGTCTTAAGCAAAAATAAATAACTTGCAAAAATCATAAGTTTGTAGTATAATATTAAAGAAT
>ONHH01000095.1 GCA_900317575.1 uncultured Bacillota bacterium
ATGAGAAATTAGGAGAACTGCTAAAGAGAGAATCTAAAGGCGGTATAATGCCAGATTTTGGTGGTGTAGCTCCAATTATCTTACTTCTTACTGATGGCCATCCAACAGGTAATTTATATAATGATTATTTAGAAAAAATAAAAGATACCCCTTGGTTTAAAGCGGCACTTAGATATGGAATAGCTATTGAATTAAATGATAACCGTACGATGAAAGTATTAAATGATTTCGTCGGTAATAATGGCGATGTTATAAGTTGCTATAATTCTAATATGCTAAAGAATATCATTAAGATAATTGTCTTAACAGCCTCTAAAGTAAAATCAACATCAAGTAATGTCATAACTGTTGAACATCAGTTAACTCAACATGAAGAAGTAAAACAATTGATTGCTGAAGAACTAGCTGATACAGAAGCATGGGAGTGGTAATATGTTACACGTTTTTTCTAAAACATGTATTGGCTACACTCATTTAAATAACAAGAAGCCATGTCAGGATTTTAGCTCGCAGTATATAGATAATGACAGGACTATTATTACATGTTGTGATGGGCATGGCGGTGAAGTTTATATTCGAAGTGATATTGGTTCTAGACTTGCATCATATGCAATCGTAAATGTGTTTTGTGGATTAAAAGATATTAACTATAGGAAATATACAGTCAAAGAAACAAGGGATAAAATACGTTTAGAAGTATTATGCGAATGGAATAAATTGATAGAAAGAGAACTAGCTAATAGACCTATTAAAAAAATAGAAACTGAAGAATTGGATGATGATAAAAAAGACTTACTTAGAATAAGTCCAGTTAAAGCATATGGTACAACTTTATCTGGAGCGATGGTGCTTGATGATAAACTTATAGTGATTTCAATTGGTGATACAGAAGTCATAGGAATAAGAAATGGAGAAATTAAAAAACTGTTTGATTATGATGATGATCCAGCAGCGAATCTTACATATTCAATGTGCCAAGAAGATGCATATGATTATTTAAGAGTCAAGATTTATGATTTTAAATTCTACGATGGAGTATTATTATGTACTGATGGTTTTAGTTCCCCATATCAAAGTTATGATAACTTTAATGAATCATTTGTAAGACCTTTGATGCAAAAAATAATTAATCATGAAGATTTATCATATGTTAACAAGTTTGTGGAAGATATGGCATTAAATTTAGGTATTGGGGATGATGTGAGTTTAGCATTTATTATTAATGATAAAGTTTTTAAAAAGTATTATAAATAGGAGGTAATAGAATGGACTTTAAAGATGCATTAAAGATACTTATCGATAGAGAAGGATATGAAATATTTAATAATATCTTTAGAGCCCGTTCTCTTCTCTTGGATTATGTTAGATATAATCCATATCAAATAAAGTTAATCTATCTATTCTGTGATATATATAATTATTATAATTTATATGAAATATTTAAGGAAAAAGGGCTAGAAAAAGCTAGACACTACTTAATTTTAGTATTTCATAAATATAAGGATAGTTATAGTTTTATTGAATATAAAGATGCAATTAATCCTATATCTGAAATAATCTATCCAGAAGAATATAAAAATTCAATAAAAGAAAAGATAATAAAGAATGAGGTGATAATTAAAAGAGAATCTGTTCAACTATATAAATATCAAAACATAAAAGGATTAAATATTAAAGTTTCCGCCAAATCTCTACGTATTATATCTAATGTTAAAGATGAAATAAAGATATATAAAGACTCAGAAGATAAACTAATAGATTTAAATAAATATGAATATATAAATAATAATCTATCCATTAATCTTAGTTATCCTAAAAATAATATTATAATTAATATTCCTAAAAAACTTCATTTATTAAATCTATCTATTATATCTAATAATACTCCAATTGAAATACCCGATTTAATATATGCTAATAAATGTAATATAACTAATAAAAAAGAAAATATTTTGGTAAATCTTAAATGTAATAATCTAAGTATTGATAATAAATTAGGCTATACTTATATAAAAGGCAACATTAGGGATTTAAATGTATCATCTACAAATGGTAATATTACATTTGAATTAGATACTAAAAAAAGGAAAAATATTAATTTGAATATACAAAGTAATACAGGTTGCATTAATGGAATATTTGAAGAAAGTATAAAAATGAGTTTAATTAGAAAACTATTTATGAAAAGAAGAATGCTAATGAAAGAACAAATAAATAATTGTAAGATTAATTTTAATCTAACAACTAATAAAGGCAAAATAAGAATACTTTAATATATCTATGGCAATATAAACATAAATAGTGTATAATTAGACAAGAGGATGTAGATATTATGAGCGCATTATATAAAGGAAAAACAGCATGCTGTATTGAAATGTTACAAATATTAAATACAGGAAAGATATATAATACAACAAAACTTGCGGAACTATTAGAAGTAAATCCAAGAAATATCTCAGAATACGCAAAAGAACTAAGAGAAGTATCAATGGGATCAGTAGGAGGATTCTATCTAGAAAATATTCCAGGAAGATATGGCGGTTACCGATTAAATGGTAGAGCCTGTCTTCCATCTTTGTCTTTCTCAACTAATGAGTCTAAAGCAATCGACGATGCGGTAACATATCTTAATGAAAGAAATGATTTTCCAAATAAAAAAGAATTTGAAAAAGCAATTTCAAAGATTTATTCATCAATATCTAAGAATATCTTTCAAAAAGAATTATCAATTATAAATCGATATCCATTATCAATGAAAGAAGAAGATATTGAATATCGATTCAATATCTTAACTGATTCAATAAATTTTAAGAAAGCAGTAAGATTAAAATATATATCGCAAAAGAATAAAGAAAGAGAACATATATTTCACCCATATGATTTATTCATGTATAATAACGCATGGTTTGTAATTGGATGGTGTGAAACATGGAATGATATAATCTATTTTAAGCTAAATAGAATTACAGAAATAGAAAAAACAAACCAATCATTCAGGATATTTAAGTATTATAATAAATCAGATTATATCAATGAATATGGTTTTAAAAATAATGGTGAATGGTATCATATTGAATTTGAAGCATATGGAACATATGCATCATTAGTAAAAGAAAGAATATATGGTAAAAACCAAGAAGTTATATCAATTGATGATAAAACCACTCTTGTTAAAGTAGATATGCAAAATAAAGAAAATATAATAGTGTTTATATTAGGTTTTAATAAAAATCTAAAAGTATTAGAACCAGAATGGTTAAAAGAAGAATTATTAGATTTTAGTAAATATTTAATTGACAAATATAAAGAGGAAGTGAATAATTAATTATGAAGAAATATAATAAGATAATAAGTATAGCTTTATTAATAATTTTACTATTATGCTGTATAATGCAAATTAATAAGCAGGATACTATTCAAGCTGCTGAAGTATCAAAAAAGCCAGCAATGAAAGTTTATGAATTAAATGGCTCTTCCTCTTTTAATTTTGAAGATACATCACCACAAAGTGGCACCTTATGCTATGGTGACAGTCATGCTGTAGAATTTGAAGTAGTTGGTAATATTAATGGCGATACAGTATTTAGAAATACCCAAGCTTATGGTACAGTAGGATTACTTCAATTTAAATATGATTACACAAGTAATAAATTAAAAGAAAATAATGAAGATAACTGGGTAATAACTGATAGTGAATCTACTTCAATGGGAAGTACATCATTAAATGAAAAAATAGGTAAAGGTGTATTAGTTGTTGAAAAATCAGCATATCCGACTAGATGGAATAAAGAATTAGAAATACATAATGTCTTTAATCAATCATCGTCTACTATCTATACTACATTACAGAATGATATTGAGACTGGAATGTATTATAGAATATTAGTAGGCTATGAGGTGAGGCATAAAACTGGTGAAGAAAAACATTGGACCTTTTGGCCTTTCTCATATGAGATGGTTCCAACATATGAATATAAATCAATTGTTGAAGAAAGTATATTTTATGTTTGCTATAACGAAAGAGTTGTAAAAGTAAAAGATTATAATCCAATGTATAGGATAGATGGTGAAGTAATCGATGATGGTGGTTCTGTTAAATATGGTTTCAAAATTGAAAAAGGAGATTCTACAAATTTAACAAAAGTACAAATCCCTTCTGGGGATATTATTTCAGCTAGTAATGGTCAAGTGTTTTTACAAAAAGGCATATATACTGTAACAGAAACAACAAAAATAGGTGTTAAATTTACTAGTACAATTACTGTTGAGCTGGGATGTGCAATTTATGAGGCTGGAAGTGTAATATATAACTGTGATGATAATTCAGGCTATAATTTTCCTAATGATGATAAAATCAATCAAGAATCGTATTCTACATTAACCATTGCATCATATTCTACAGGAACTTCTAACGCAGCGATTAAGAAAGGAAGTCTTAATGGAATTGAAAGTTATGGAGTTTCTGGAACAAATGTTTCATTCTTATTGTCATTAAATAAAAATAATTTACCAGTTGGCTATAAAGTATCTAATGATTCATGGGGAAAATATGAACACGAAAAAGTAAATAATATTTTAGTTGGTGAAGTTGGTACAGGTGCTATATTACTTCAAAAATCAAAAGATGGAATTAATTGGAGTATTTGTGATTCAAAGTTGGATTCTGGGAAATATGAAAATGGATTATATACAACAGATTATGAAAAAGAATTTGGAACAACTAGTGTTAATATATATAATCCTAGTGGTGATGATATAATTAATGGCCTATATTATCGAATTAGTTATGCTTATGAAATTACTGATTTAGAAGTATATAAAAACATTGTTGAAGTTCATACTTTCTATTTATGTAGTGATAATATTGATTCGGTAACATTCCATAATCTTTCATTAGAAGGAAAAATAGAAGATAGCTTTGGAGAAGAAGATCAAACATTTGTTGAAATATCTAAATTATCAGAAACATTAATTGATGGTAGTTTTACTACAACAGGTTTTGTTATTGATACATCTTTAAATCCAACAGTAAATATTTCTATAAAAAGAGATTTTAATGATTATGAAGTTCCTGAAAATAAAGAAATAAAAGAAGATGGACGCTATGATATTAGACTTACAACGCAATTAGGAACAGAAAAGACAATAACAATTTTTGTTTTCACAGGTGACTCAAAAGAATTATATGATAAATACTTTACTAATCCATTTATCACTATAGATAGTAAAAGAATATTTTCAAAAGGTGATTATCCAGTTTATGAAGGCGGGTTAACAAAATATGAATTAAAAGCTATTGACAATAAATTACCTTGCCTTTGGGGAACAATAAAAAATAATACTACTGGAGAAATTATAAATATTAATCAATATATATCTTCTATTTCTGCTACCATTCTTTCAGCTGGAAATTATACTGTTGAATTAAATACAAATGAAACATATATTACAGATAATAAATCAGGTGACAATTATAAGTATGTTTTTAGATTTGAGGTTATAGAAGAAGGAAAAGCTCCTGGTCCACAAATAAATAAAGAAAATTTATCTTTATTTAATAATAATGCCAATCCAACTAATTCTTATCCAATCTATTATGGTGTCACTTATGCAAGTGCTCATAAAGGCTATATAACATTAGCTTTTGCGGAAGAAAAAGATGCCATTGATTACGCATATAATTACGCAAAAGGAACTGTTGAAATACAACCGGATGGGTCTTATCGATATGATGGTAATTTAAAAATTGGTCAAAAAGTAAAATATGATTCGGCATGGGATTTGACAGACGCAATATATTACTTTGCAAATCAAGCGGTAGAAAAACTATGTTTTGATATTAGTGATCCATTTACCTATGCAACTTTATCAGAAGATGTAATTAATTCAACAGAAAATTTAAGAACTTTAGAATTAGGTAAAAGTGTAGTTATCTTTGCTAATGAGGATGAAAAAGAAAAACTAATTAGTAAATTAGGATTACCAATCATTAATTCGATGAAATATAGTTATGTGATTCCAGGCGGAGATGAAACTACAGAGGATGGAGTAAATTATTTTGCATTTATCAAAGATTCGCATGGGTATGATTCGGCATCAGTTAAGATCATTGATTCTGAAGGAAATACATATGAAATTTTATATAATGAAAGTGTAGAAAGTCAGTTAGAAGCATTTGACTGTAAAACTGGTATTATTACAATTGAGGAAGCAACAATTTACGGTGATAAAACAACATATCAAGCAATCTATATTGCTAAAAATGATATTACAACTGAACTTGATTTAAAATATATAATTAATGATAAAGAATATGTAGAACATGTATCTAAAGATAATAATGATTTTTCAATAAATGTTAATGGATTCTATTTTGCTAATGTAATTGATCAATTTGATCCATATAGCTTAGTAATTATTAATAATGGCACAGAAAAAGAATACTATTGTATTAATGAATTAAAAGATAAAGTATGGACAGAAGCAAATACATATAATATAAAGATTGTCAATAGATTAGGATATACTTATTCATTTGAACTAGTAATCACATCATCTTATTATGCTTTAACATTTGCTGGCATTGGAACAGATGAATTAGCTCCAGTATTATATTCAGATGGTGATACAATTCATTTACCAACATTAACCAGATATGGTTATGAATTCTTGGGGTATAAAACACAATCTGGAAATATATATTCTGAGGAAGTAACGGCTATCTTATTAAAAGGTGTTGCAGTGGTTGAAGCAGCTTGGAAAGCAAAACAATTTTCAATGTCGTTATTTATTGATAATAATATTTATCAAACTTCATTAGTGGATTTTGGCGAGACATATACTTTACCAGTACTTGAATCGACTCCTAATAACAAATTTGTTGGTTGGTATGATGAAGAGAATCAAATAGTAACTGAAGTAAGTGTATATGAAGAAAAAAATCTAAAATTTACAGCACACTATGAAGCATTAGCAGATAATAATGAGGAAACTCAAACTCCAGAAAACAGCAATGATAATAAAGATACACCAATTAAAAATAGAAATGATAGTCTTACTAAAATATTAATAGGAATAGGAATAATTATAGTATTCACAGCACTACTCTTATTGATATATCAATCAAGTTTTTATAAGGTTGCAATTTTGATTGCAGGAAGTCTTGTAGCTATTATTACATATTTAGTATTGTTATTTTTTACAAGTTTATTATGGATATTTATATTGTTGATTGCTTTAGGTGCATCATTAGTGACTAGTTTAATAGTTAGATTAATTGAATTCATAAGTGATGAAATATAAAAAGAGGACAAGAGAATGAAAAAAATATATATAGTATTAATTTTATTATTAGTAATTCCATTTATTTTAAATTGCAAATCAAATTCATCTAATAATTCAAATGCCAATAATGGAAATGATGAACCATCATACCAAGAAGATAGTAATGATGGAAATCCATTATCATATGGTAGTTTTTCATATAATTATGAGGATTATATTGGTGACATTGAGACTTTTGTATACGGATTAATTTTTAATGAACTCGGTTACTCATATTATGTTTTTCCTGGCTTTGTAGAATTATCTACAACAGAGTGTGTTTATGGTCTTGGCTATACAGATTTTTCTGATTGCTATACTAACGATGATGAAACAGTTGCTTATTTCATGTCTGGTTTTATTCCGTTTATTGATGAATTGAAAATATCTGAAGAAGAATTTGATAATTGTTTAATTATTAATAACCTTGACTATCAAGATTCCGAATCTATTTTTGTATGGAAATATAAAAGTGAAGAATTTTCAGAACATTGTGTTGCATTTGGACAGTATATAACATACGGAGTTGATAAAACAGGCACAATTTTTTATAATAAAACAGATTATAAAAGAGGTGTATGTGATGAAGAATTAGGTTCATTATATTCGTATGACGAATCTAGATATGTTTTTGATGTTGATTTTGGAAATTATGTCCCAATAACCGGAGTATCATCATCTATTACTATTGACTATTTATCCATTCAAAAAGAAATAGAAGAATATATTGCAAAACAAGATTTCAATTACTTTTCTATAGAAACAGAGTCAATAGTTTATAATGCTCAAGATTTGGTAACATCATATTTATTGTCACTACAAGAAGAAAGTTTTTTGGGCTTTAGTATTGATGAACTCATTGACGCTATAAGCATATTAGATCCATCAGAATGTATTAGAATCACACCGGGTGGATTAAAGATAATAGATATTGAGCCAATACCGCCAGCACAACCAACTGCATTAACAAAGTGGCTTGTTGGTATGTCTTCGGGCATTCTAGCAGCAGCAGGGATTATTGGTCAAATTATATTTGTTGAGTGCCCAGCATTATCTGCTTTATCTGGTGCAGTTGCAGGCGCAGCAATTAAGATTTTTATGGAAGTTGTTGTCTCAAATAAAACACTTGGTGATGTAGATTGGAGAAAAGTTGGAGTTGCTGCCGCTGCAGGAGCAGTAAGTGGGTTTGTAGGTCCATATATTCAAGCTTTAAGTGGTGCGTCATATTTTTTTGTTGATTCAATAGTTGATGGAGTCATTGGAGGAATTGAAGAGGGTGTGTGTGCTTTACTTGATGGTAAATCATGGGGCGAAGCAGCTGAAGCATTTGGCTGGGGAGCTGTTTGTGGCTTTGCTATAAGTGCAGGTTTAAAAGGAATTGGAGCAGCTATTTCTGCTGCATCACGAGGAATAGCAAATGGTGTCGAAAAACTTTCTAGTAAATTATCATCAAAAACAAAGAGTATTATTTCTAAAATAACAGAACCAATTTCTAAATTTAAAAATGGTATTAGTGGTACATTAAATAAATTAAAGCAAAAAGCAGATTCGAGTATTTTTCACAGTAAATTTGTTGGCAAAAGATTATTCGCTAAAAATCTTAATAATTTAATTAAGAACGATAGTTCAATGCCAAAGCAATTTCAAAAATATTTATCAAATGATAATTTATTTGATATTGAAGGAAATAAAATTGATAAAGATGCACTTTATGACATCTTTAAAAAAGCGAATAATGGAGAAAATGTTGGAAAATACATAATAGAAGGTGAATCCGTCTTTGTAAAAAAAGTAAATGGAGTTCCAGGAATATTTTTTGATGATAGTAAGTATTTATCTGTAGCTATAGAAGAAGGTTTGACCACAAGAACAATAAATTTGAATAAAGCAAGTGAAAAAGTAAGGAGAATATGGCTTGAAGATACGTCAAAAATTCCCGATGATATAAAGGCTCTTTTAATTGAAAAATATCCTAATAATACTTTAGAGGAGATTTTAACAAATAAAGTGGCTACAAATGCTTTAAATACTCAGATAATTGCAAAAAGTAATTGGACTTTACATGAATGTACAGATTTAAAAACTGTTCAATTAGTTCCAAAACTATTACATGATAAAACTAACGGTATTGGAATATCACATGCTGGTGGCGTTTCGCTTTATAAATATATTAAGTCTCATATGGGATCTATTTATTTCGAAACATTTATTTCGGCAGCCGCAAGCGGCCTTGCCGCAAATTAGGATAGGGAATTAGAGATGTTAATAAATTTAAAAATTAAAAAATATAAGAAAAAATCAATCGAATTACATGAAAAATATGATAAATTATATGAAAAAATACAATGTTCAGATAAAACAAATGAATCATTAAAAAAACAATTAATTAATGCTGAAAAAGAGCGAGATTATTTTGATGAAAATGTTTATTCTAAAGAAATATTCAATTATTTGGTTAATAAAAATAAGATATTAGTAAATAAGATTAGTAAGAAAGAATATGAATGGAACGAAATTTTTGATACTAATTTTTCAAAAATACCTAAATTGGATAAATATCTACTAATTGATTTATTTGATGAGGATGGTTTATATTATATTAAATAAAGGGATTATTTGTATATTAAGATAAAAGGAGAAAAAATGAAGAAAATATTTATTATAATAATATGTTTAATCTTTTTCATGATATTACCTGCATCAGGCTGTAAAGATGATGCGTGTGAACATAGCTTTTCTAATTGGAATACTGAAATAGAACCAGACTGTATTCATGATGGAAAGCAAGCAAGAACATGTACAAAATGCGGATATAAGGAAATAAAAACTATTGCAGCATTAGGTCATAATTTTGATGATGATGGCATATGCACTGTATGTGGTGAATCAGAAAAAAAATAAGAACCAGTTTTACTGGTTCTTTTGTTTTTTATAAATGTAATTCTTCACACATCATTTGGAAGATGATATGTGCTGGTTGATAATCATTTTTTGTTGGTAAACATTCTTCAATGATATAGCCTATTTTTGTTAGATATGCTTTATCTAGTTTTGATTTCTTTAACATTATATCATCTAATTCTTTAGATAGATTATTTAATTTAATGATTGATGAAGTGTTTTTTGATTCGATGGAATCTAGATATCCTAGAATATCATCAATATAAATTATATCAATCATTATTTCTACATAATATTCAAATATGAAGAGATCTTTATTGAAATAATCATTATAATATGTTGATAAACTATGAATAGTATTGGAATAATAGCCATATCCAATATCAAATATTTCATCTTCTTCCTTAGATAGATTTGCTCCATCAGATACTTTAAGAGCTAAATAATCTAATAATTTAATTACATCTTCAATCATGATCATGATTTTTGAATTAGATGATTTTAATTTATTGATTAATTCAGCATTATCTAAACTATAGTTTTTATAATCTTCATAGATGTTCATTGTTCTTTTTATCCTTTATTTTAATTATTATCATGAATACTAAATAGATTGTATTATATACAATTAAGAAATAACATACTGGTTGATATGGATTCATTGTTACTAGAGTTGATATATTAGCTATTAAATTAGTAATATAAAATATACTAAATATTATATAAAAGATAATATTATAGAAGTCATATTTATTTCTTAAATAGTAATATATTAGATGATATAAGAGTAATAATGATAAAGATATCATATATATTAATCTTGTAATATTGTTATCAATATTAGTATTTAGATATTCATAATAGGTTTCATAGATTCCTTCAAAGGAACCAATTTTCGCAAAAATAGTAGCGAATGCGGCTATAACCGCAAGCCCTAGGGAGATAAATAATACATACTTTTTCATATTTCATATTATACAACTTTATGAATTAATTATAAATAGTTTTGCATAAGAATGTTTTTAATGTGGGAAATTATTAATTAATAATTATTAGGAAATAAGGATTAAATTAGGTTATAGATAATCAATTATTAAGGAGTTATTTAATAATATCTCAATCAATTGAAATATTTTTTATTATATGATAAAATATTCTTAATCGGTTCAGTAAAACGTTTTCAAATAACTTAGTTGATAGGTGAACAATATGAAAAAAATTAAATTAAGATATAAAAAAGCAAAGAATTATCAATACGGAAAAGGAATCATTCGCTTTAATATCTTAGATTCAGGAAATATTAAAGAAATTACTGATGATAGTATGAATGTTAGAATTAATACTTATGTTGGTAATAATCTTGAATCTAATATGTCTAACATCTATATGGTAGTAAAAGATAATACTAATAATGAATTATCATTTACTAAATTATTTGGTAAGAATACTCCATCTAAAGTAACATTTAATGATGATTATCTTACATATAGTGGATGTTATCAAGATATTAATTATCGTATTATTCTAAAAGTATTTGATAATTCTTTTATTTATTCTATTGATATTGATAAAACAAAGAATAAAGAAATCAAATTATTTTATGGTTTAGATATTTCTATAGGAAATCCTGGAGGAATTGATTCTAATGAATCATATATTTCTCAATATATTGATCATAAGGTCTTTAAAAGAGATGATTCATATATCTTATCATTTAGACAGAATCAAGGACGCCATCATTATTTAGAAGTAGGATGTTTAAATGAAACAGTTGGTTATTCAACTGATGGTTTCCAATTCTTTGGTAAAGATTATAAATTAACTAATGTTCCTATTAGTTTAATTAATGGCTTAGAAAATAAAATATATCAATATGAATTCTGTTATGCAGCCTTAGAATCACCATTTATTAAATTAAATAAAAAGATTAATTATAAATTTTATGGTTCATTCTTAAAAGATCATGATGAAGAAATTACTAATTATTTATATTTTGATGAAATGGTTGAATTAGGAAAAGATGAAATCTTTAATCAACCATTTAGAAAAACTAAAATAAAAATTAATCCTTCATTAATTAATTTTGATATGGTTTATCCATATCAAAAATTAAATGAAGAAGAAATTAATAAATTTTATGATTTAAATAAAGTAGCCTTTATTGAAAAAGAAAATGATGAAATTTTATCTTTCTTTACAGAATTAAAGAGTCATGTAG
>ONHH01000030.1 GCA_900317575.1 uncultured Bacillota bacterium
ATTTGTTGATGCACCAGTACTTCTTGATTTCCCTCTATCATTTGATTGTAAAGTAACTAAACTTGATCAAGACCCTAATACTTTATTCATTGTTGCCGATATCGTCAATACTAGTGTTGATGAAAAGTATCTAAATAAAGATGGTAAGATTGATTTTTCTAAATTAGATATTATCCTATTTAATACTCTTAACGCAACATATCATACGATTGGTGAAAAAGTAGGTAATGCATTTAAGGATGGTTTAAAACTAAAATAATTAATTAAAGGATTATAGATATGAAATATTTCCGTTATGTCTTTATCGTTGGTTATGTCTTTATCTTATTCTTGATTGTTTATTTTGCGGCATCTTCCGCAAGCGAATCAACTAAGACATCGGATAAGACAACCGAGATTGTTATCGAAGTATATGACGCAATCAGTCCAACTAAAGAATCTGTTAAAAATCGATATAGTATGGATGAAATAAGTCATTTTGTTCGTAAAGCAATCGGTCATTTCTTATTATTTTTTTCATTAGGATTCTTTGCGTCAATGACATATATTTATTTTATTAATAAAATGAAATTACGCCTAATTCTATCTTTAATAAGTGGAATAATAGTAGCTATCATATCGGAAATAATTCAAATATTTGCGGAAGGAAGAGGTCCCGCAATTAAAGACGTCCTACTCGATTATAGTGGATATTTATTATCAACATTAATTATCTTATTGATAATGTTTCTAATTATAAAAAAGAAAAGAGGAAAGATCAATGATTCTTAATGATCAAGAATTTAAAAAACTATTGACTAAATTTAAATATGTCGGTGTTAATGCGTTAGTATGTGATAAAGATGAAATTAAATATTTATTTTCCGATGGTTATTTAGATTTAGATGGAAGAATGCTAGATTATGATACTATCTTTAGAATTGCGTCAGTATCAAAGATCGAAGTAGCTTTATCAATCATGAAACTAAAAGAATTAGGAAAGCTTGATATCTATGATGATGTATCTAAATATTTAGGTTTTAAATTAAGAAATCCTTTATATCCTGATGATATTATCACTCTAGAACATATCATGACCCAAACATCATCGATATCCGATGCTGAAGATGGAGTAGCAGGATATGATGCGGTAAATTGCCACAGTAAAGATGTAAATCTTGAGAAGATGTTTAATGATCCTGAATATATCTATCATACCGATCGGATGTTTAATAATCACCGACCTGGAGAATACTGGCAATATTCTAATTTTGGATGTGGAATCTTAGCTTGTGTTGTCGAAAAAGTAAGTGGAGAATATTTCACCGATTTCGTAAGAAAGCATATCTTTCTTCCTCTAGGATTAGATGCTAGCTACCGCGTAGAAGATATTATTCATCAAGATAGAATTGCGTCATTATATGATTATGATGAAAAGAAAGGTGAATTTATCAAAGAGCGTGATCAAGCTCTCTTTACCAAATATATGTTTCCTCGCTATGAATTAGGTAATAATTTTCGAGGACCAGCTGGTGGCTTGTTTATTTCAATTAAAGATTTATCGATTATTCAAAGAATGCTAATGAATAAAGGTACTTATAAAGGAATCAAAATCTTAGAAAAATCAACTATTGAAGAAATGGAAAGAGTACACTGGCAAGGAATATCTTATGACCCTAATTATCGAGCTAAAGGACTTCAATTAAATTTAGTTGATGGATTCTCTAAAGAAAGATTAATTGGTCATACTGGTTCAGCATATGGTCTTCGTTCGACTTTCTTCTATAATAATCATTATGGATATATCGTAATATCTAATGGTGGCAATTATAATCATTATGCTAACCATATGACAATATTCCAAGAAGATACATTAAATTATTTAATCAGGAAATTTGAAGAAAATGGCAACTAATAAATTAATAAAAATTAATAAAGGTGATACAATAGCATTAACAGTAATGTCAAGTATCGTTGGCGATTTTAATCAAGTAGATAGCTTTGTTAAAATGCTTCAAAAAGAAGGATATAAAGTTAAATGTGGTGAATGTATCTATTCTAAAGATGGCTTCTTAGCTGGAACTGATCAAAAAAGAGCTAATGAATTAATGTCCTTTTTCTTAGATGATGAAATTAAAGGTATCTTATGTTATAAAGGAGGATATGGAGCTCAAAGAATTCTTCCATATCTAGATTTTAAAGAAATCAAAAAACATCCTAAATTATTGATGGGCTTTTCTGATGTAACAGTACTATTAAATACTTTAAATCAATTTGCAAATATGCCAACTGTTCATGGAGAGATGGGTGTTTGTATGAGTGAATATGATGATTTCACATATAATCATCTATTTAAAGTACTATCAGATGGACCTACAGGTGAATTAAGAAATCAACAAAATGAAGCAATCTGTTTTAAAGAAGGAATCGTAGAAGCTGAATTAGTAGGTGGAAATCTTAGTTTAATTTATGCGTTAATGGGAACTAGATATGAAATAGATTTAAAAGATAAAATTCTTTTTATTGAAGATGTAGATGAAGCAGCATATTCAATTGATAGAATGTTATCAAGCCTAATATTATCTGGAAAGATGAATCAATTAAAAGGTTTAATTGGTGGTTATTTTACTAATTGTTCTTCTTATAAAGGGGTAAAAGTTGAAGAAGTACTAAAAAGAAATTTAAAAGATTTTAATTTCCCAATTCTATTAAATTTTGAAAGTGGTCATTCTAAACCATTTATAAATCTACCGATTGGACAAATTGTTAAATTAGACGCAACCAATAAGGTTGTAACCGCTTTAGAAAGTCTCTATCAACAAGATAAATAATAAATAATGTAAAATATAAATAAGATAAAACTCTATTATAAATAGAGTTTTTTTTAAAACTAATTAAGGGTAAATAATATGAAGATTAAGAATATTGCGATAATAGCCCATGTCGATCACGGAAAAACTACATTAGTAGATAAATTACTACAATCTACTAAAATCTTTAGAGATAATGAAGTAGTAGAAAATTGTGTAATGGATTCTAATGATATTGAAAGAGAAAGAGGAATTACCATTCTTTCAAAGCCTACCGGTATTTATTATCAAGATTATAAGATTAATATTTTAGATACTCCTGGACATGCTGATTTTTCAGGAGAAGTTGAAAGAATTATGGGAATGGTTGATGGTGTCTTATTAGTTGTTGATGCGTATGAAGGCTGTATGCCTCAAACTCGATTTGTCTTAAAAAAAGCTTTAGAATTTAAACATAAGGTAATTGTAGTAATCAATAAAATTGATAAATCATCAGCTCGACCAAATGAAGTAATTGATGAAGTATTAGATCTATTTATTGATCTCGGTGCTGATGAAGATCAATTAGATTTCCCAGTAGTTTATACTTCAGCAGTAAATTATACATCTAGCTTATCAATGGAATTATCTACTCAAGAAGAAGGTATGACGTCACTACTTGATATGATAATTAAAGAAATACCGGATGCCGAAAATGATGAAACTAAAGATCTAAAATTCCAACCTGCTCTTCTTGATTATAATGATTATGTAGGACGTATTGGTATTGGTAGAATTAAAGAAGGAACGATGAAGGTCAATGAAAATGTTTCTTGCATCAGAGTTGATGGATCTATCCAACAATTTAGAATTCAAAAAATCTTTAATTTTGTCGGTATCAAAAGAAATGAAGTAACAACTGCTTATGCTGGAGATATTGTTGGTATTGCGGGATTAAGTGATATCTATGTTGGTGAAACTATCTGTGAAGTTGGTAAAGAAGAAGCTCTACCGCTAATTAAAGTATCAGAACCAACTATTGAAATGACTTTCTTAACTAATACTTCTCCATTTGCATCTCGTGATGGTAAAATCGTAACCGCAAGAAAGATTGAAGAACGCTTATTTAGAGAAACTCAAAAAGATGTAAGCTTAAGAGTCGAAAGAATCAGCAATAAAGAAGAATGGATTGTATCAGGTAGAGGAGAATTACATCTATCAATTCTTATTGAAAATTTAAGAAGAGAAGGATATGAATTCCAAGTATCAAAACCTAAAGTAATCCTTAAAGAAATTGATGGTAAAATCTATGAACCATTTGAAGATGTAGTAGTTGATGTTCCTGATGAATATGTAGGTAATGTTATTGAATTATTAGGTAATCGTCATGGATCATTAATCAATATGAATTCAAAAGATGGTCAAACAAGAATTACTTATAAGATGCCATCTAAATCATTAATTGGTTTATCTATTGAATTCTTAACAGCTACTCATGGTTATGGAATTATCAATCATACTTTTTCTTCATTTGAAGAACAAATTGACGCAAATAATAATTTCCATCGTACGCATGTATTAGTATCAACTAATAGTGGAATAGCTACTGCCTACGCAATAGGTGGAATTGAAGATCGTGGTGAATTATTCATTGAACCAGGTGAAGAAGTCTATGAAGGAATGATTGTAGGCTCATGCAATCGTGAAGAAGATTTAGCAGTTAACATCACTAGAGCTAAACAAATGACTAATCAGAGAAGTTCTAATAAAGATAATACAGTAGTCTTAAAAGCAAAAAAAGTCTTATCTTTAGAAAACAATCTCGAATTTATTAATGATGATGAATTAGTAGAAATTACTCCTCATCATATTCGCTTACGTAAAAAGATTCTTGATACAATTGAAAGAAAGAAATATGATGCATCATTAAAAACAAAATAGCTTATCAGTAATGATAAGCTATTATTTTCTTAAAAGATGGAAAAATATTCTAAAATATGGTATTATTAATTAGAAAATATATAAGGAGGTCCTATGACTGAAAAAGACTTTCGTAAGAAAATAACTGATCTTGAAATAAATTCTAGTGATAAAGAATTAATAAATAATATTAAAGATAGTTTATATAAGATTCTTAGTGATAAATTAATTAATTTTACAATTGTCTCTTTTGAAAAAGCTCTATCTTTAAAATGGAATCTATATTATCACAATGAAAAAGAAATTTCTTTCCAATTAATTGTTGATGCTAAAAATAATAAATCATATCCTTTATCTAATCAAGCATTGATTAATGAAGTATATAATATTATCTTATATAATTATAATATTGAAAAATTAAATCAAATTGGTTATGATGAATCAAGAAATAGTATTTATTTCATTGATGAAATCAAAATTAATATCCTACTTAGATTTAATCAAGAATTAGAATATCAAAAAGAAGATCTAGTAAGATATGATATGCTAAAAGATAATTTTATTAATCTAACAGTTAGAGATTTTAATCTATTTAAAAATGCGGTAATCTTAATTAAAGAAGTAGTAAATAATAATGATATCCATCTTAATACATATATGATATCTCTATTATTATATTACGGATTATCTATTAATTTTACTACTCATACATATGAAGCATATCTAAAAGAATTTAATCATGCGTTAGACGATCTACTTAAAGGAATCAAGATTGATCAAGATGATCAAACATATAAAGCTTTAGAATTAACAAGAATGAATGTTATTAAAAAACCTTATATAATTGTTGATATCGCATCACCTACTAATAATTTATGTGCATCATTTGGTGAAGCATTTGCTCAAGATGTGAAAAAATTAAAAAAATTAATTCAAAAAATGCTAGAAAATTAATAATCAAAAAACTAATTACTTTAATTTATATTAAATAAGTGCTATAATATTAAAGGTAAAAAATTCAAATGGAGGTAAGATTATGGGTAGAGCTCATGAAGTACGTGCAGCTGCAATGGCTAAAAGTGCTGCTGCTAAATCAAAACTTAACAACAAATGGAGCCGTCTAATTTATATGGCTGCTAAAGGTGGCGTTCCTGACCCTGATCTAAATCAAAATTTAAAGAATATTATTGCTAAAGCAAGAAGAGAACAAGTAACTGCTGATGTAATTAAAAGAGCAATCGATAAAGCAAAAGGTGCTGATCAAACATCATATACTGAATTATTATTAGAAGGATTTGGTCCAGGCCAATCTCAATTAGTAATTGATTGTTTAACAGATAATCATAACCGTACACAAACATCAGTTAAAATCGCTCTTCAAAAATGTGGTGGTAAACCAGCTCAAAGTGGTAGTGTAACTTATCAATTTAGTCATCTAGCAATCTTTACATTTAAAGGTCTTGATGAAGAAGAAGCTGTAATGGCTCTATTAGATCAAGATATTGAACCTAAAGATTCATATACTGAAGAAGATGAAGAAACTGGTGAATCATTAGTAACTATTGAAGCAGAATATTCTGATTATTCAAGAATTAGAGAAGCTTTAGTAAATTATAAAGCAGATTTAGAATTTGTAACTGATGAAATCACATGGATATCAGAAAACAAAGTTGATTTAGATGAAAAAGAAACTGAACAATTCAAACGTCTTCTTGCAATGCTTGATGAAGATGATGATGTACAAGATGTTTACTATAATGTAAATTATACACCAGAAGAAGACTAATAAACAAAATTAAAATATTGATAGATACATTTAGTATTTATCAATATTTTTTTAATATCTTTAATGAGCGTTTTTCTTGATTATGTATATAATATTTGCTATAATATATATGCTAGAAATACTAGTGAAATGCAGGTATAGTATAACGGCTATTATGTCGCCTTGCCATGGCGAAGATGCCAGTTCGATTCTGGTTACTTGCTCCA
>ONHH01000096.1 GCA_900317575.1 uncultured Bacillota bacterium
ATCCTATTTATTATAAGAATGGTGAATATACATTTGATACATCAGTATCAGAAACTGTATCCCTTTCTAAAGGCACTATTTATCAATATCAAACAGAATTTACTAATAACAAACAACAATATTTAATTCAAATTAAACTATCAATAATTTAGAAAGAAGGAAATATGAAAAAAGTATTAGGTTTTAAATCTTCATGGATTTTAACAGAAGAGGGTTTAAAGAAGACATCTTTATTAATTGAAGATGGAATTATTAAAAAAATTGGGGATTTTGATATGGATGGTCTCATCCAATTAGATGAAAATCAAATCTTAATTCCTGGCTTTATCGATCAACATATCCATGGTGCTATGGGTAGTGATGCGATGGACGCAACCATTAAAGATTTATCAATTATAGCAGAAGGGGTTGCGATGGAAGGAACTACTGCTTTTCTTGCGACAACAATGACTCAATCAAAAGAAAATATTGATAAAGCTCTAGTATGTGTTAAGAAATATATTGATGAGAATCATGAAGAAGGTGCAGAAATTCTAGGTGTTCATCTTGAAGGTCCATTTATTTCTACTAAATTTGTTGGTGCTCAACCAATTGAGCATGTTCAAATACCAAATGTTGAAAATTTTAAGCATTATGAAGAAACCAGTGGTAATCATATTAAATTAATCACCTTAGCACCTGAAGAAGGAGATGCGGTTGAATTAATTAAATATCTTAAATCAAAAGGAATTGTTGCGTCAATCGGTCATACTAATGCTACTTATGAAGATTGTAAGAAAGCAATTGAAGCTGGCGCATCTAATATTACTCATACATATAATGCTCAAAAGCCTATTCATCATCGTGAAGTAGGAACTGTAGGTTCCGCAATGCTATTTGATGAAGTTAATTGTGAAGCTATTTGTGATGGTATTCATCTATCAGCTCCAGCCATTAAATTATTATGGAAGAATAAACCACATGATAAATTTACTTTAATTACTGATGCTATGAGAGCAAAAGGCTTACCTGATGGCTCAGTTAGTGAACTTGGTGGTCAAGCCGTTTATGTTAAGAATGGTGAAGCAAGACTTGAAAATGGAACATTAGCTGGTAGTGTATTAAAAATGAATAATGCAGTTAGTAATGTAATGCGTTTCTTAGATCTTCCATTAAAAGATGTTGTGACTTACGCATCAGCTAATCCAGCTAAGAACCTTGGTGTCTATGATAAGATGGGTAGTATTAAAGAAGGTAAATTAGCTAATTTAGTAGTAGTAGATCAAAATGTCAATGTTTATATGACAATTAGAAATGGTAAAGAAATTTATCATAGAATCTAGTATTTATAAAAAATCTATGATAAAATATATTTGCAAATAAAAGAAAAGGAGAATAAATGAATGAAAACTAGAAAATATTTTATTGCGATAATGGCAATATTTTTAGTAGTATTAAATGTATGTATCTTTTTAATTACTAATCTTTATAAGAAAGAAGCATTACAAAATCCTTCATGGTGGATAAGTTATGCATTATTAATGGCACCATTAGTTATAATTATCCTTGTTAGATTTTTAAATAAAGATAATGATCGTAAATTAAGTGCTTTCTTACCATTAGTATTTCCTATTAGTGCATTAGTATTTATTCTTGGTCTTGTATTTATCTTTATTGCTCATAAGCTAACAATGATTATTCCATTAATGTTCTTAATTATTTTCTTAGCTTTAGCTGCCATTGCAGTAGTATTTGGTTTAATGCATAAAGAAAATGAAAGAAATGTTCCATATAAAGAAGTAGAAATAATGAATATGCAATCATTAAGAAATTATCTACAAGAATTATCTAATCATGGAAATCAAAACATTAGTACACGTAGCTTAGAATTATATGATTTAGCATTAAAAGATCCAAAACCAGAATTAAGTGAAGAAGAATTAAAGAAATTAGAAAAGAGAATCTTTGAAATTACCTTCTATATGAAGAGAGATTTAAAAGAAAATAAATTAAATAATTTCTTTAATCACACTGATAATATGGAAAGTCTTTTAAGACAAAGAGGTAATCTATAAAAAATGATTGAAATTAAGAATTATTCAAAGCGTTATGAAAATGGGAAATTAGCTGTTAATAATCTTAATTTAGTTATTGAAGATGGAGATTTATTTGCGTTCATTGGTCATAATGGAGCAGGTAAATCCACTACTATTAAATCAATTGTAGGAATTCTCCCTTTTAACGAGGGAGAAATCTTCATAAATGGGGTTAGTGTTAAAGAAAATCCACTTGAATGTAAGAAACAAATTGCATATGTACCAGATAATCCTGATTTATATGAATCATTAACAGGAATGGCATATTTAAATTTTATCGCGGATGTCTTTAAAGTTGATAAATCAAAAAGACAAGAATTAATTGAAAAATATGGAAAGCAATTTGAAATCTATGATTCATTAAATAATTATATTTCATCATATTCTCATGGTATGAAACAAAAATTAGTGCTTATTAGTGCTCTAATTCATGAACCTAAGGTCTTTATTCTTGATGAACCATTTGTAGGTCTTGATCCAATTGCAAGTCATAACATGAAAGAAGTAATGAAAGAATTATGTAGTAAAGGATGTTCCATTTTCTTCTCAACACATGTTCTTGAAGTAGCAGAAAAATTATGTAATAAAATTGCGATAATTAAGAATGGTGAATTAATTATTGCGGGAAACATGGAGGAAGTTACTAAGGATAGTAGTCTAGAAGATGTATTCTTAGAACTTAGTGAACATGCGTAATTTTGGCCTTCTTATAAAGAACTATATTAAGGTCTTTATTGGTAGCTTATCTAGTAGAAAGAACCGTAGAACTTATTTATCAGCGGGCCTCTTATTAATCATTTCTTCAATTGCCTTTGTTGGAATGTTCTGTATAACAGCTTATTCAACAATTATGCAGATAAAAGAAACTGATCCTGAAGCTGATATATCGATTGCGTTGTATGCCCTTTCATCAGTAGGCTTAATATTCTTTGTAATGATTATTATCTTAAAAGGTAGTAATATGAAAAGAACTAAGGATTATGCGATGTTGTTTAGCCTACCATTCAGTAAGACAACAATTGTAAGTGCTAAAATCTTTCGTGATTTAATCTTTGATTTTATATCATTAGCATTAGTAATGTTACCTGGATATGTAGTTTATGGTATATTTTCAGGGGCTAAAAATAGTTGGATTGTTGTAATAATGGGATTTGTTTTAATCCTATTATTAGTTCTTTTATCATCAGCAATCTCGATTATTTTAAGAGAAACATTATTAAGAATTACATCACGTTTTAAATATTCACAAGTTATTCAAACAATTATTAATGTTTTTGTTTTAGTTGCATTCTTAGTTTTTTATTATTATTTTATGAATAAAGCAACCATTGCGGATGGAACTACTCTTGAATCAATGATGAAATTCTATCCTCTAAAGCTAATTGTTGATTTTATTCAATTAAAGAATCTTTCTAGTATCTTAATTATAATCGGAATTTGTATTGCTCCCTTTATTATTTCTATTATTGTTTCATCAATATCTTTTAATAAAGATTATAAAGAATATGTCAATAAAGATAAGAATTTAAGTTTTAATGAAAATTCCATTGTTAAAGATTTGACAAAAAAAGAAGTTTCTAAATATTTTCGTAGTACAGTCTATGTTCTTAATACCTTTATCGGTGGATTAATGTTAGTAATGATTTCGATAGTTATAGTAATTATGGGAAAAGATATGCTAACGAATATCGCAACCATTTATTTAGGAACATTTGGTGATATGTTAGTTGATAATTTTGATTCTCTAATGATAGTAATTGTAACAATTGGTTCTCTTTCTGTTTGCACAACTTCATCTTCAATGTCTTTAGAAGGAAATCAATTGTGGATTATTAAATCAATACCACTTAAAGAAAAAGATGTTTTTCATTCAAAATTATTATTAAATTATTATGTTGGTTTAGTTCCAGCCATTATATCTAGTATTCTTATTTGTGTAAGAATTGGCTTTATTTATTTAATTCCAATGCTTGCTATTGAAATATTAGGAGTGACTTTTGCGGCACTAAATGGCTTAAATTTAAATTTAAAATATCCTAAATTAGATTTTAAAGATGAATCAGAAGTAATTAAACAAAGCATGGCAATTATTATGTCTTTAGTAACTACTTTAATTCCCATTGTATTATTTTCTTCTTTATTCTTTGCATTATTCATGGGTAAATCGGTATTAATAACTATTCTAGTAATTATTGGAATATTATTAATAATTGATATTGTTGAATATCGAATTCTAATGACTAAGGGTATCGAAAGATTTAGAAAATTAAATAATTAAAAAAGAAGCACAATGTGCTTCTTTTATTTTCTAATTATTCCTAATGATTGTACCTTTTTTAAGATTGATAGCTTCATATGCATGTTCAATATCAGTGATGATTGCGATTCTATTTTTCTTTTCTTTAACAAATGCAAGGCATGCTTCAACTTTTGGCTTCATTGAACCAGTTTTAAATTCATCATTAGCTAGATATTTTTCTAAGGTATTAACATCAATATTAGTTAATGATTTTTCATCTTTAGTGTTGAAATTAATCTTAGCATTTTCAACAGCTGTAAGGATTAATAAGATATCACTATCAATATTACTTGCTAACTTACTTGATGCAAAATCTTTATCAATTACAGCATCAATTCCATGATATTCACCATTTTCATTGATAACAGGAATTCCACCACCACCGCAGCATATAACACAAAAGCCTTCTTTTAATAAATTCTTGATAGAATCTTCTTCAACAATTCTAATTGGTTTAGGACTTGGTACCACTCTTCGGTATCCTCTTCCACTATCTTCTTTAACAGGATATGGAAGTTTTAGGGCATCTTCTTTAGAATAGAAAGAACCAATTGGTTTAGTTGGATTTTGAAATGCTGGATCATTTTTATCAACTTCTACACTGGTAATTAATGATACAATATTATTCTTTAAATTATTCTTAATAAGTTCATTAGTTAATGAATTATTTAAATGATAAGCAATATAACCTTGAGACATTGCTCCACATTCACTAAATGGCATATTATAGACTTTAGGATTAATTTTCTTTCCTTCATCAAAAGCAAGATTAATTAAACCTACTTGAGGACCATTACCATGGGTAATAATTACTTCATGACCATCTTTAATAATTGGAAGAATCTTTTTACTGGTGATAATTGCATTTTTCTTTTGTTCTTCAGGAGTTTGTCCTAAAGCATTACCACCTAATGCAATAACAATTCTCATTTTCTTATTTCTCATCTACCATGGTTGCGTAGATAACTGCTTTAATAGTATGAAGACGGTTTTCAGCTTCATCAAAGACAACTGATTGTTTTCCTTCAAAAACATCTTCTGTAACTTCTAGACCATTTAAACCAAATCTTTCATATACTTCCATACCAATCTTAGTTTCAAGATTATGGAATGATGGAAGACAATGAATAAAGATGGCATCTTTCTTTGCTTTAAGCATTAATTCTTTATTTACTTGATAAGGCTTAAGGAGATTAATTCTTTCAGCCCATACGCTATCAGCTTCACCCATTGATACCCATACATCAGTTGCGATGACATCACAATCTTTAACACCTTCGTCAACATTTTCTGTTAGGGTAATTTTAGCACCAGTTTCTTTAGCAATAGCCATACATTGATCAATTAGATCTTGAGTAGGCCATAAAGATTTAGGAGCAACCATTCTAAAATCTAAGCCCATTTTAGCTGAACCTACCATATAAGAATTACCCATATTATATCTACCATCACCGAGATAAGCAAATTTAATACCTGATAATTTTCCTTTATGTTCAATGATAGTTAAGAAATCAGCTAGAATTTGAGTTGGGTGGAATTTATCAGTTAAGCCATTCCATACAGGAACTCCACTGAATTTAGCAAGACATTCAACTGTTTCTTGTTTAAATCCACGATATTCAATTCCATCAAACATTCTTCCTAATACTCTTGCGGTATCAGCAATAGATTCTTTTTTACCCATTTGACTACCACTAGAACCAATATAAGTAACATTCATTCCTAAATCGTAGCCAGCTACTTCAAAAGCGCAACGAGTTCTAGTTGAATCTTTTTCAAATAAAAGAACAATATTCTTTCCTTTTAAAACCTTATGTTCAATACCTTTTTTCTTTTCATCTTTTAATCTTTTTGCAAGATCTAATAGATATTGAATCTCCGCAGGTGTGAAGTCTAATAATGTTAATAAATTACGATTTTTTAAATTCATTTCTTTCTCCTATAAATTTTCTCGATATAATGGCATTGACATACAGCGAGGTCCTCCCCTACCACGGGATAGTTCACTCGATGGAATTCTAATTACTTTGATACCATTATCTTCTAATATTTTATTAGTTACATCATTTCTCTCATACGCAATAACTACTCCAGGAGCAATACAAATACAATTGGAACCATCGCTCCATTGTTCACGATCACTAGTGATATCATCATCACCTCCACAAGGGATTAAAGTAATTTTGCGGTTGATGTATTTTTCTAATACTAATTCTAATTTATCATCTAATTTAGTTATTTTTAATTTTTGATCAATAGTTTTTTTAATTTCATAAACAACTAAGGTGTTATAACAACCTCTATGAATAGTAAATTTATCATAATCCACTTGTGAGAAGATTGTGTCTAGATGCATAAAGGTTCTTTGTTTAGGAATATAGAAAGCTAGAACTTGTTCATAATTAGTCTTTTCTTTATAAAAAAGATTATAAGCTAATTTTTCAATAGCATCAGAAGAAGTTCTTTCAGATACACCTATAATAAGGGTTTTATCATTTAAAACACAAATATCTCCACCTTCAATACTATATTCATCATCACGATGATAATATTTAACGGCATCCTTAAAATCTTTATGATATTTAAAAATAAAATCACCAAAGATTGTTTCTCTCCTTCTAGTTGTTGAATACATATGATTAATAGAAACACCATGATTAATAATTACAAAAGGATCTCTTGTAAAATATAAATTAGGCATTGGATTAGCAACAAAGATCGAATGATATACATAATCAGCTAAACTTTTTTCTACTTTTTTAGGTAATTCTTTATATTTGATCCCCGCAATGCATTTAAGAACTAATTCTTTAGGATTATTAAAGGTTAATAAATATTCTTTTAAATTCTTTTTAAGATTATCTTGATTTAATTCAAGATCAGTAATGAATTGATCAATGAATTCATTTTTAATTTTTTCATCAACTAGTACTTCACTAATCAAATCAACTAAATAGACAACTTTTACTCCATTATCAATAAATGCTTTTGCGAAAGCTTGATGCTCTTTCTTCGCAAGTGGTAGCCATGGAATATCATCGAATAATAATTCTTCAAGATATTTTGGAGTAAGATTATTTATTTCTTCTCCAGGCTCATGAAGTAAGACCATCTTTAATTTTCCTATTTCAGAATAGATATTTAAATTATTCATAAATACCTCCGATTCGATATATTATAACATAAAATAGTAATTAATGTTTAAAAAACAATTATAACTTTTTTTAATTGAAACTATCAAAAGAAGATGCTATAATAATTTAGATAAATAAATGCTACCTTAGCTCAGTTGGTAGAGCAGTTGACCCGTAATCAACAGGTCGTAGGTTCGATTCCTATAGGTAGCACCATTTTAGCTGATCCAAAACTCCTTTGAAAATTGGAAATGATGAGAATCGAATAAATATGATTTGACAAATGTTGATATCATAACACTTTAAATAGGTTAACAAAAAATCTTATTATAAATAATTCCAATTCGATTATAAAAACAGAATCTAGATTTAACTCAATTCCAAAAAATACTTAAAATAGTAGATTTTGGAGTTTGATTATGGTATAATATATGTGAAAAAGGAGCGTATTATGCATTTTGATAGAACAATATTAAATTCTGTTATTAAATCAACTGAGGAATATCCAGTAACACTTATTACTGGTGCAAGACAAGTAGGTAAAACAACGCTTGTGTCTTACTTTGAGACGAAAGGATATAAATATTTAACTTTTGATGATACTGATTTATTAAAAGAAGCAAAATCAAATCCGAAAGCTTTTATTGAAAAATATAAATATCCTATTGTCATTGATGAAATACAAAGAGTTAAAGAATTATTTATAGAAATAGAGGCAATGGTTAATAAAACAAGAAAAGATGAAGGTAGCGAAAAAGCTAACGGGATGTATATTCTTACTGGATCACAAAAATTTCATTTAATGAAAGGCGTTAGTGAATCTATGTCTGGACGCGTTGGCATTATCGAAATGGAACCACTTAGTCAATCTGAGATTCGAGGATGGAAAGAAAAACCATTCGATGTTGATATAGATCGATTACTTTCTAATTGTAATGATAGAGTACTTTCAGATGATGATTTATACTTATCTATTGTAAGAGGATTTTATCCAGCAAGATGGGAAATTGAAGGTAATCCAATTAAAAAATATTATTCCAATTATCTAAAAACCTTTATTGAAAGAGATGTTTTTGAATTAATAAACATTAGAGATTTAAATAAATTTGAAAATTTTATGAAAGTAATAGCATCCCTAACGGGTGAAGAATATAATGCAAATAATATATCGAAAATAGTAGGAATTGATAATAAAACTGTTGATGCATGGACATCAATACTTGTTGCAAGTAATATAATATCATTACTTCAACCATATTATGAAGAATCTATAAATAAAAGAATTGTGAAAAGTAATAAAGTATATTTTAATGACACCGGTTTAGCGTGTTACCTTATAGGTATTGACACTGTTAAAACGCTTATTTTGTCATCGTTTAAAGGAAGATTGGTTGAAACATATATTCATAATGAAATAAGAAAATCATATTTAAATAATAATATGGATTTTAATATGTATTATTATAGAGATAATAATCAAAATGAAATTGATTTTATTATTTTAAAAGATGGTAATTTATTATTAATTGAAGCAAAAGCAGGCAAAAAGTATTCTAGTAGTGATGTTAAGTCATTTAAACAACTGTCGGAGACAAAATATAATATTGTTGGTCAGTGCATTTTATGTACAGCTGAAGAACCATATAGAATTGCATCACAAGTATATGTATTTCCAATAAGAAGTATTTAGAAGATATGGTATGCGGATATTCGAATCCCATCTCTTTTACCAAGTGTATTGGTCTAAAAGTACTTTTCAAAATAAGCACTTTTAGTGAAAATAAGCCAAATTTTAGGTTTTAAATCTAGAATTTGGCATTTTTTATTCATTTCGCAAAAATTCGCGAAATCAAAAATCAAAAAACTAACTAATATTTTATGATGATAATTCTTGACTTTTTTAATATTATAATGTAAAATATAGTTACAAAGTGTGAGAGTAACACTATAAAGAAATCTCGATTGAAGAAATGCTCTCGGGCCTTTTTGGTTCTGAGAGCTTTATTCTACTTGTGAG